>NZ_JASCAM010000025.1:0-281685 GCF_029967835.1 Enterobacter sp. V87_3
GTGCGTTATCGATCTGGTCGAATGCGCGAGCAGAACCACCGTAGGTCTTAGCCAGTACGGTAGTGATTGCAGCGGTCAGCGTTGTTTTACCATGGTCAACGTGGCCGATAGTACCGACGTTAACGTGCGGTTTTGTACGTTCAAACTTTTCTTTAGACATCGATTGTCCCTCTAAGACACGGATAAATCGGTGATATCACCACATCAACCAGGCGAAATGCCTGAACTGTTGAATACATTTACATTGAAACAGAGAGAAAAGGGAGGAGAAGTGAAGTGGTGCTGATACCCAGAGTCGAACTGGGGACCTCACCCTTACCAAGGGTGCGCTCTACCAACTGAGCCATATCAGCACGTATTGGAGCGGGCAGCGGGAATCGAACCCGCATCATCAGCTTGGAAGGCTGAGGTAATAGCCATTATACGATGCCCGCATCCTGAAACTCGGCTACCCAGTTCTTTCTGTAACAAAAAAAGAGATTTCTCTCTTTTTAAGTTCGAGCTGGTCAATTTTTCCAACCAGCTCCGGCGGCATATTCGCTGCCAGAAAGTGGTGGTGGGGGAAGGATTCGAACCTTCGAAGTCTGTGACGGCAGATTTACAGTCTGCTCCCTTTGGCCGCTCGGGAACCCCACCGGACTTGATGGTGCCGACTACCGGAATCGAACTGGTGACCTACTGATTACAAGTCAGTTGCTCTACCTACTGAGCTAAGTCGGCATCAAGTAGCGCGCATTCTATGGAGACCTGCGCAGTCATGCAACTAAAAAATTGCATAAAACGTTCTTTCGCTCACATTTTATTCGAAAGTAGCGTCGAGTGCTGTAAAATCATTCACTCGCGAACAAAAAATCAGCGGAACCCCCCGTTTTACCCTGCGTTACTCTGGCGTGATGGCTCCCGCGTAACGCACCGCTTTCCCATATTTTTTCTTATTATTCCTGTCATCTGGTGTTAACCTCCTGCCCATTGTCCAAAATTAACTATGTGATGAGCCGTTACGCGCCGGTCTGTGGCGGTTCACAGAAGCATGCTTATGAGCAAAAAAGAGCAAACGTTAATGACGCCTTATCTTCAGTTTAACCGCAGCCAGTGGGCTGCCCTGCGTGACTCCGTCCCCATGACGCTGACGGAAGGCGAAATCGCACGGTTAAAAGGGATAAACGAAGATCTCTCCCTGGAAGAGGTGGCAGAGATCTATCTTCCCCTCTCTCGCTTGCTTAACTTCTATATAAGCTCCAACCTGCGCCGTCAGGCGGTGCTGGAGCAGTTCCTCGGAACCAATGGCCAACGCATTCCTTATATCATCAGCATTGCGGGCAGCGTGGCGGTGGGTAAAAGCACCACAGCGCGCGTATTGCAGGCGCTGCTGAGCCGCTGGCCGGAACACCGCAGCGTGGAGCTGATCACCACCGACGGCTTCCTGCACCCGAATGAGGTGTTAAAAGAGCGCGGTCTGATGAAGAAGAAAGGCTTCCCGCTCTCCTATGATATGCACCGGCTGGTGAAATTCGTCTCTGATCTGAAATCGGGCGCGCCGAACGTGACCGCGCCGGTGTATTCGCATTTAATCTATGACCGCATCCCGGACGGCGACAAAACGGTAGTGCAGCCGGATATCCTGATCCTCGAAGGGTTAAACGTGCTGCAAAGCGGGATGGATTATCCTCACGACCCGCATCACGTATTCGTTTCTGACTTCGTGGACTTCTCTATCTATGTCGATGCGCCGGAAGATTTGCTGCAAAGCTGGTATATCAACCGCTTCCTGAAGTTCCGTGAAGGGGCGTTCACCGATCCTGATTCTTACTTCCATAACTACGCGCATCTCTCTAAAGAAGAGGCTATTAAGGTCGCGACGGGGCTGTGGAATGAGATCAACTACGTGAACCTCAAAGAGAACATCCTGCCAACGCGCGAGCGCGCCAGCCTGATCCTCACCAAGAGTGAGAAACACGCTGTCGACCAGATCCGGTTGCGGAAGTAATCTTTCAGGTATAAAAAAACCGGCTCAGTGCCGGTTTTTTTGTTTACGCCTGCGGCTTCTCGCCGTTTTCATCCTGATCGACCGCGAAGCAGGCCACCAGTTGTCCACCGTAATCCTTCAGCTGCGGCTGCAACTGCGTGCAGGGACCAAAGCGGCGACGGCAGCGAGCGTTGAACGCACACCCCGGCGGCGGATTTAGCGGGCTTGGCAGTTCGCCGGTGAGCTTGATGCGCTCGCGACGGTCATCCGGGTTCAGACGCGGCGTAGCAGAGAGCAGCGCCTGGGTGTACGGGTGACGAGGATTCGTAAAGATCTGGTCTTTGGTCCCCTTCTCCACGCAGCGCCCGAGATACATCACCATCACTTCGTCAGCAATGTGCTCCACCACGGAGAGATCGTGCGAGATAAATACGTACGACAGCCCCAGCTCCTGCTGCAGATCCATCATCAGGTTCAGCACCTGCGCGCGCACGGAAACGTCGAGCGCTGAAACCGGTTCGTCGGCAATCACCACGTCCGGGTCAAGCACCAGACCACGGGCGATGGCGATACGTTGACGCTGGCCGCCGGAGAACATGTGCGGGTAACGATCGTAATGTTCGGTTTTGAGACCCACCTTCGCCATCATCGCCAGCGCTTTTTCACGACGCTGTTCTTTGCTCAGATTAGCGTTGATCTGCAGCGGCTCTTCCAGAATCTGCCCCACTTTTTTCCGCGGGTTCAGAGAACCGTACGGGTTCTGGAAGACGATCTGGATTTTCTGGCGACGCAGTTTCTGCGCCTGCGGATCGTGTTTGAGCAGATCCTGACCCTGATAATAAAGCTCACCGCCGGTCGGCGTTTCGATCATCGTCAGCAGACGGCCCAGGGTAGATTTACCGCAGCCCGACTCCCCCACCACCGCCAGCGTTTTACCGCGTTCGAGGGTAAAGGATACGCCATCCAGCGCTTTCACCAGACGCTCAGGGGCAAACATCCCCTTTTTGACCGGGTAATGTTTTTTCAGGTCGATGGCCTGCAACAGCATGTGTTGCATGGCGGCCTGTTGCGTACTCATAGTGTTGGCCTCCCGGCATCATCGAGTGGGTAGTGACATTTCGACTGGCGGCCGTCAGCCAGCATATTCAGCTCTGGCTCATCGACACGGCATTTGTCCGTCGCATACGGGCAGCGCGGGTTAAGCAGACAGCCCTGCGGACGGTCATATTTGCCCGGCACCACGCCCGGCAGCGAGGCCAGACGCGCTTTATCCTGAGCAAACTCCGGCAGCGCGCGCAACAGCGCCTGGGTATACGGGTGACGCGGCGCGCGGAAGATATCGTGCGAGTTGCCGGTTTCCACAACCTGCCCTGCGTACATCACGATAATTTTATGTGCCGCTTCAGCCACCAGCGCCAGGTCGTGCGTAATCAGCACCAGCGCCATGTTCTCTTTCTGCTGTAGCTCCAGCAGAAGTTCGATGATTTGCGCCTGAATCGTTACGTCCAGCGCGGTGGTCGGCTCATCGGCAATCAGCAGCTTTGGCCGACAGGCAATCGCCATGGCGATCATCACGCGCTGGCTCATCCCGCCGGAGAGCTGGTGCGGATAAACGTCCAGACGCGATGCCGGGTCAGGTATTCCCACCTGCGTCAGCAGGTCGATAGCCCGCTGACGACGCGTTTTCTTATTGCCGCCCTGGTGCACCTTAATGGCTTCCATAATCTGGTAGCCAACGGTGTAGCAGGGGTTGAGGCTGGTCATCGGGTCCTGGAAGATCATCGCCACTTCAGCGCCCACCAGCTGACGACGCTCTTTTTCGGAGATGCGCTTCAGATCCTGGCCGTTAAAGGTCAGGCTTTCTGCCATCACGCGACCGGGATAGTCAATCAACCCCATGATCGCCAGTGAACTCACCGATTTACCGGAACCAGATTCCCCAACAATGCCGACCACTTCGCCCTGATTTACGCTGTAGCTGATGCGGTCCACGGCGCGAAACGGTGTGCCTTCGTCTCCGAAGTGCACCGATAATTTATCTATAGTTAATAACGCCATCTCGTGCCTCTTACTGCTTCAGTTTGGGATCAAGTGCATCACGCAGACCATCACCCATCAGGTTAAATGCCAGCACCGTCAGCAGAATCGCCACACCCGGGAAGGTGACGACCCACCAGGCGCTTTGTGCGAACTGCAACACGTCGGAGAGCATGGTGCCCCACTCCGGTGTTGGCGGCTGCGCACCCATGCCAAGGAAGCCAAGAGCGGCCATATCAAGAATGGCGTTAGAGAAACCAAGCGACGCCTGAACAATCAGCGGAGCAAGGCAGTTAGGAAGAATGTTGACGAACATCTGGCGCATGGCGCCTGCTCCCGCCACGCGTGAAGCGGTCACATAGTCGCGGTTCACTTCAACCAGAACGGCCGCGCGGGTTAATCGGACATAGTGCGGAAGGGCCACGAAGGTCAGCGCCAGGGCGGCGTTACCTATCGACGGCCCAAAGACCGCCACCAGCACCAGAGCCAGCAGCAGGCTTGGCAGCGCCAGCATGATATCGACGATGCGCATGATGATGTTATCTACAATACCGCCGAAGTAGCCGGCAATCAGACCAAGAACCACGCCCATGATCAGCGACAGCACCACCACCAGACAGCCGACCAGCAGCGACAGGCGCGCACCGTACATCAGGCGCGACAGCACGTCGCGGCCCACGTCATCGGTCCCCAGCAGGTGTGTCAGGCTGCCGCCGTCCTGCCAGGCAGGTGGCGCGAGCAGCGCATCGCGGAACTGATCCGCCGGGTTATACGGTGAAAGCACGTTCGCAAACACCGCAATCAGAATCATGATGGTGACATAGACCAGCCCGATAACCGCGCCTTTGTTGCGCTTGAAATAGTGCCAGAACTCCTGCAGCGGGGTCATAGGAACCGGCGCCGCGACCACTTTATTTTGAGTTACTTGTGACATGATGGCCCCTTACTTCTTATGTCGAATACGCGGGTTCACCACGCCGTACAGCAGATCGACCAGCAGGTTGACGAGAATAATCATCGTCGCAACCAGCAGCACACCGCCCTGCACCACCGGATAGTCACGGCGTTGCAATGCATCAATCAGCCAGCGTCCCAGCCCCGGCCAGGAGAAGATTGTTTCCGTCAGGATCGCCCCTGCCAGCAGTGTTCCCACCTGCAGGCCGATAACGGTAACCACCGGCAGCATCGCGTTACGCAGGGCGTGAACGATGATTACGCGCATACGGGTCAGCCCTTTAGCACGCGCGGTACGGATGTAGTCTTCGCCCAGCACTTCCAGCATCGAGGAACGGGTCATACGCACGATGACCGCCAGAGGAATGGTGCCCAGCACCATTGCAGGCAGGATCATGTGCGCCACGGCATCAATGAAGTTGCCCTCCTCGCCCCAGATAGCCGTATCGATCAGCATAAAGCCGGTCAACGGGTTGGTATCATCAAGGAAGACCATATCGCTGACGCGCCCGGACACCGGCGTCAGATTCCACTGCACCGACACCAGCATAATCAGCATCATGCCCCACCAGAAGATAGGCATGGAGTAGCCGGTCAGCGCGAGGCCAACGGCCGTATGATCGAAAATTGAACCGCGCTTAACGGCAGCCAGTACGCCAACGGGGATACCCACCGCGGTTGCAAAAATCATGGCGCAGATACCCAGTTCCAGCGTCGCTTTAAACCGCGGCACGAACTCGTCCCACACCGGAAGACGGCTTTTCAGTGAAATCCCTAAATCGCCGTGCAGAACGCCCCAGATGTAATGGAGGTACTGCTGCCACATCGGCTTATCAAGGCCGAGTTCCGCCAGCAGTTGGGCATGACGTTCAGGGGAAATACCACGCTCGCCCGCCATAATCATCACCGGGTCGCCGGGGATCATATGGACGAAGGCAAAAGTGAGAAGGGTGATACCGATAAACGTGGGGATGACAAGTCCCAGACGTCGGAGGATGAACTGCAACATAACCCGGATTCTCTCTGATGACGCACGCCCAACGGCGCGACGTCTGTATTGCTCACAAATCTTATTCCCTCCCCTTCAGAGAGGAAATAAAGCACTACTGCCGGGTGGCGCTACGCTTACCCGGCCTACACTCGTAGGCCCGTGCAAGCGCAGCGCCGCCGGGCATGGGGTGCTACTGCACCCCTTACGCTTTTAGTTATTCAACAGACACGTTTTCGAAGTGATGTTTGCCCAGTGGATCAACCACGTAGCCCTTCACTTCTTTACGCACTGGCTCGTACACGGTGGAGTGAGCAACAATCAGCGCCGGAGCCTGATCGTGCATAACAACCTGCGCTTGTTTGTACAGTTCGATACGTTTGTTGTGATCGTCGGTCGCGCGCGCCGGCTGGATCAGGTCTTCAAACGGCTTGTAGCACCAGCGAGAGTAGTTGGAACCGTCTTTCGCTGCCGCACAGCTGAACAGCGTCGCGAAGAAGTTATCCGGATCCCCATTGTCGCCGGTCCAGCCCATCATCACCGCCTGGTGCTCGCCCGCTTTGGCACGCTTGAGGTATTCGCCCCACTCGTAGGTCACGATCTTGGCCTGAACGCCGATCTTCGCCCAGTCAGCCTGAACCATTTCCGCCATGCGGCGCGCGTTCGGGTTGTATGGACGCTGAACAGGCATCGCCCACAGCTCAACGGTAAAGCCTTTATCCTGGCCCGCTTCTTTCAGCAGCGCTTTCGCTTTCTCAGGATCGTAGGTGTAGTCCTTGATGTCGTCGTTATAGCCCCACATGGTTGGTGGGATCAGGTTCTTCGCGGCAACGCCAGCGCCCTGATAAACGGCTTTGATGATCGCTTCTTTGTTTACCGCGTAGGTCAGCGCCTGACGGACTTTCACGTCATCAAACGGTTTCTTCTCGGTATTAAAGGAGAGGTAACCCACGTTCAGGCCCGCCTGCTCCAGCAGGTTGATGTTTTTGTCCTGCTTCATGCGCGCAATGTCGGCCGGGTTCGGGTACGGCATAACCTGACATTCGTTTTTCTGCAGTTTTGCGTAGCGCACAGAAGCATCAGGCGTGATGGAGAAGACCAGACGGTCGATCTGCGGCTTGGTACCCCAGTAGCCCGGGAAGGCTTTGTACAGAATACGGGAGTCTTTCTGGTACTGCAGCAGCTGGAACGGACCGGTCCCGATAGGATTCAGATCCACTTTCTCAGGCGTACCGGCCTTCAGCATGTTGTCCGCATACTCTTTAGAGAGAATAGAGGCGAAGTCCATTGCCAGGTCGGCCAGGAATGGCGCTTCCGGACGCGTCAGCACGAACTGAACGGTTTTGTCGTCCACTTTTTTCACTTCAGCAATCAGGTCAGGCAGACCCATGCCTTCGAAGTATTCATAGCTGCCGCCGGACACTTTATGGTACGGGTTCTGGGCATTTTTCTGACGGTCGAAGGAGAACACCACGTCGTCGGCGTTGAAATCGCGCGTAGGTTTGAACTCTTTGCTGTCCTGCCACTTCACGCTCTGACGCAGGTGGAAGGTATAGGTCTTACCGTCTTCGCTGACATCCCACTTCTCAGCCAGACCCGGAATCACTTCCGTAGTACCGGTTTTGAATTCAACCAGACGGTTATAGATAGGTACTGAGCTAGCGTCGTAGGTTGTACCAGAGGTAAAGAGCTGTGGGTTAAAGCCTTCCGGCGAGCCTTCAGAACAGTAAACCAGGGTTTTTGCCTGAACACTTGCTGCAACGGTCATAGCCACCAGGCTCAGACCAAGCTTCAGCATCCCTGACTTCTTCAAGGAAATACTCATTATTCTGCTCCAATGTGATGTTTTGCTTTGTTGTGTTACGCCGCCTGACCTTTATTTATTTTTTACCCGGTCTGGTCGGTGGTGCCCGTAGGCGTTAAAGGGATGGAGAATCCTTTCAGAAGAGCGTTTGAGTTGCAGCGCAGATCCTCCCTGAAATGCCCCTCATGCCCTACAATCTGTCAACAGAATGTGAAAACGTCAATACAGGTGGCGGGGATTTACGCGGAGTGTGAGAAACCGCAAACAAAGATTAAAAAAACCTTCGGGGCCCGTTTTCAGCAGGGAAATTTATGCTAATCGCCATGTTGCAGCACAAATATCTTCATATTCTGCAACATCCAGTGATTAACTTTTATTCAGATCGGGTAAATTTTCTTGCGGAATGGTGAATATCTGAGCACTAAATTCCGCGAACGTTAAAACGCACAGCGAAAAATGCTGAGGTTATCCATAAGCAACGCGAAAAAAGATCAATCCATATATAAAAAAATACAATGGATTATGTCACAAAATAGTTATCAGGCAGGAAGATGCAGGCCTACGGGGGATTTTGGCTACTCGGGATCAGTAAGCTGCTAATGCAAAAAGGGCTAACCTTGCGGTTAGCCCTTTTTTAAATGTGGTCGGCGAGAGAGGATTCGAACCTCCGACCCACTGGTCCCAAACCAGTTGCGCTACCAAGCTGCGCTACTCGCCGAATGCGGAGCGCATCTTACTGCTGAGGTGCGCCCCCGTCAATCCCTTAATTTAAAAAAGCCATTCAACTGGCGATAATCTCGCCAGCCCCGCTACTGCGCGGCTTTTGCAGCATTATCGGGAAGTTTACACCAGTTGTTATTTTCGTTAATCCCACCGTTCGGTGAAGTATACCCCAGGCAGCCCATAATGGTGTCGTACAGCTCAACGTGGCGGCGTGGGACTTTCATCTCTGCCTCTTTCTTGAGGTGCGCAAACATCTTCGCCTTTTCCGGGTTTTCCAGATACTTATCGGACATCCACATAATCATCGGCACGCGGAACTGCTCAGGCGGTGCCAGCTTGCGTGGTGTACCGTGCAAGTGCTCTTTTTCATTGATAGACTCGCCGTGATCGGCGGCGTAAATAACAATGGCTTTCTTATCGCGCAGCTCGTCAATCACCCGGCTCAGGAAAGTATCGACATACAGCACCGAGTTATCATAGGCGTTAATCAGTTCCTGCTTGCTGCAGTCTTTATTAATGCCCACGCACTCAGGCTGCCATTTGGCAAAATCGCGCGTGTAACGCTGGTAATAACTGTAATGCGACCCTTTGGTATGCAGAATAACCAGGTGCTTACCTTGCGGATGGTTTTTCAGAGACTGTGACATCTCTGCAAGCAACAGCATGTCATCCACATTTTTGCCACGGTTACGCGGCTCGGCGCCAATCTGCTCGCGGTAGGCGATATTATCCGCCATGGTATTCGAGTAGAACCACATCTCACTTTGCATGGCGAAAAGATCTGAGCTGAACCCAAGCTGCTTGAGCACGGCAAACACGTTCTGCTCTTTCAGGGTGCGCTGCGGGTTATCACTGGCTCCGCCTTCGCGAACAAACATACAGCGCAGTGAGAGCTTGGTCGCGGTATCACAAGAATAACCCCGGTAAGCCACCAGGTTCTTCTCCTGCGCCAGTTTTGGCGTGGTATCACGATCGTAACCAAGAATACCCATATGATCCCAGCGCGTCGTTTCGCCGATGACAAAGACGACGTAGGTATCATCAAGCCCGTCAGCCGGTGCCTGATAGGTGAATTTTTTCGTTGGGTTAATCAGCGATTTCACATCGCTGGATTCATCCGCCTGTGCCCAGGCATACAGGCCCAAAGCCGACAGCCAGTTTGATGGCAAATAGGAGTTGGCCACCACGCCGCCGTAGCTTGGCATATCCACGCCCGTCGCTTTTTCGATCCTCTTTTGCTGTTTTTCCATCAGGCGAATAGGCGCCCACACCAGCAGGCCGGCCAGCAACACGACGACGACATTACGGACCCGCTGCCCACGCGTGCGCAGCTGACGTAACAGCGTATAACGACAGGTGTTACTCCAGATAAAGAAGAGCGGGACCAGGCAGGTTAAAATCGTCCAGACGATAAAGCCTTTTCCGACTACCTCTTTGGAGAGATCGATATCGGTGGTCATTACCGACGCCACAATGCCGTAACCAATGACCACATTCATAAAGGTCATGTAATAACTGGCGGCAGCAGAAATGATCACCACCAACGAGGCCAGAATTTGCCAGGTGCGTCGGCCAAAAAGAGAGAGCAGGCGTAACAGGAAGAAGGTGGCGAGGATAGAGCCGAACACTTCAATAGCAGCAAAAATTCCATTTCTTACGGTGAGGTGCTCGAAATAACCTTCCACTCGTCTGAACAGTACCGCGCCATTCAGAAATAATCCGATATAGACAGCCAGCATCAGACATAATCTTTGCTGGGTAAGAGACCTAATGTATTTCATGCAAACAACCCTGGGGGAAGGGGTATAAAGACCCGCTGAATCTCATGGAGAAAGCAGACAGAGTAAGTATGTGCGTAGGAAAGCGTTATCAGAAACGTCTACAAGCGCGGTAAGTAGACCACAGCGGAAGAGAAAAGTGGCAGCAGAGAATGTGATTCGTATAAATTTTTACAAAAAAACAAGTCTGGAAGCGCATTCTGCAGCGCAAAAAAAGAGGCCGTGACGGCCTCTTTTTGCTGCATCAGGCATGTGCTTCGTTATACACCTCACGCTGCGGCTGGCGGATGGTGGTCGACAGTGCCAGGGAAATAATCAGCAACGCGAATATGACGCAGAAGGTCACGTAGAAACCGCCAAACAGAGAGGCAATCAGCGACCCGCAAATACTGCCGATACCGAAGCCCAGGTAAATTACCCCGTAGTTCTTCGCCAGGTTGTTCAGACCAAAGAATTCGCTCACCAGTGACGGGAACACGGTGATGGTGCCGCCGAAGTTAAAGGCCACGCAGGCAATCGCCGCAAAAAAGGTCACTTCATTCAGCGGAGCAAACAGCAGCGCCGCCATGCCCACCAGCGACACCACCTGCCCCAGCGTGATGACGCGGATACGGGCGATTTTGTCCGACAGAATACCCAGCACCAGACGGCCAGAGAGGTTAGCGATGGAAATCACGGTCACCGCGTTAGCTGCCGTCGCCACGTCCAGTTTGACCATGCCCTGCGCGATATCTTTCGCCACGCCAATCACATACAGGCCGCTCATGCAGGCGGTCAGGAACATGACGGCCAGCATCCAGTACTGCGGTTTACGCATGGACTGCGCCAGCGTGAAGTCATTCTCCACCACGCCGTTAACGCTTTTGACCTCCTGCTGAGGAGCATCTTTCATCAGCGTTGCGCCGAACAGGATCATCACCAGGACAATAGCGCCCCAAATCATGAAGGTTTTTTCGAGGCCCACAGAGGCCAGAAGATGGGCATCGATAAATTTAAAACCGAGGCTGCCCAGGCCATAAGAGCCGATGGCAAAGGCGGAGATAAGGCCTTTACGCTCCGGGAACCATTTAACGCAGTTCGACAGGGTAAGCAGATAGCCCGCACCGTCCGCCAGCCCGACCAGCACGCCGGCGCTCAGCCAGAGCATCATCAGGTTACTGGAATGTGCCGTCAGGAAAAAGCCCAGGCCCAGCAGAATACCGGACGCCATGGTCACGCGCTTCACGCCAAAGCGCTCCTGAAGCTTACCGGCAACCGAGGAGGAGATCGCCAGCCCGAGACTCAACAAGCCGAAGGAGAACGCCACCTGGCTTACCGATGCGCCAAGCTTATCGGAGAGTGCGCTGTTAAACAGGCTCCAGGTGTAGACCGATCCCAGCGCAAACTGGGTAACGATAGTGCCAAATAGCGTTAACCAACGGGTGCGGTTATATGTCGATGTGTTCATGGCAGTTGTCCTGCAAGAGAAAGTAAAGGAATTCGCTATGGACAACGATAAACAAAACCGTGATTTACCTGGGGGAAAATGGCATGAAATGCAGGAAGACGGGAATGAAATGCCATTAATCGGGAATGAACGGCCTTGCCAGCGAACGAAGCGCAATAATGTTAGTGTCTACTATCGCTGAAAACCGCGTGAATATTATGCTTTCAATGTAAAGCCAACGTTAAAAAAAACCGCATTGTTAAAATTTAGCGCTCACGCCGAGCGTATAGAGCGTCTCCTCACCCGCGATGTTCCCCTCGCCCTGGGCTAAAGACGCATAGGCTGCCATATGGGTATTGAATGGGATATCCGTTCCGACGGTCACATCCATCCAGCTGCCGCTCTGCGCAGGTGCGGGGGTCTGGGGCATCCCATACTGCGATTTCCACTGGTTTTCCCCGAACTGCTGGTTGTAGCTGATTTGCGCCCAGGGGCGAAGATCGCCCACCTTTGTGTTCAGACGCCAGCCAAGCGAACTGATGCTGGCATGCCAGAGCGGGTCGGTCAGCGACTGGGTTGTTAGCGTATCGCCAAACTCATTCGCCATCGAAGGTGCCGAGCCATCGTAGCGCCATTCCGCAACCGGACCTGTCGTCATCTGCCCCTGCAGGGGAAAATTCCACCCGATGCTCACCCCTTCCGGCGCTTCGGAGGGTAAGCCAGAGGCGGTATTCAGGGTAAAGCCCGCCGAATTTTGTGACGTATTAATGCGTTCTGCGAGAATATCTTCATAACGCGGTTGGTGATCGGCGTCCCATGTATAACGTTCTGCCGTATTATTTTGGGCGTCTGAAACGATATATTCCTGTTGCCAGGCAAACGCGCTATGCGAATAAAGCACGCACGCTGAAATACCCACCAGGCCAAAAACAGCATGGCGACCACTGATCGTATTTATCATCATCAAAGCGACTCCAGAGAGAGCCGAATTCGGCGATATTTGTCATTATTTGGGAAGAGTTTGCAGGCAGATAGCCTTGTATTAACTATTGTCTTTTTAGCAGACACGTCAAGCCTGACAGATTGAAAATTTTGCACTTTCTGAAGCCATAAGGGAGATAACCTATGCAACGTTGCGGCTGGGTAAGCCAGGATCAGCTTTATATCGACTATCACGACAAGGAATGGGGCGTACCGGAAACCGACGGCAAAAAACTTTTTGAGATGATCTGTCTGGAGGGGCAACAGGCGGGCCTGTCGTGGATCACCGTGCTGAAAAAAAGAGAAAACTACCGCAACGCTTTCCATCAGTTTGACCCTGTCGCCGTCGCCGCCATGACCGACGAGGATGTCGAACGGGTGATGCAGGATGCCGGTATTATCCGCCATCGCGGGAAGATTCAGGCCATTATTGGTAACGCCCGTGCCTGGCTTGCCATGGAGCAAAGCGGCGAGCCGTTCTCGGCGTTTGTCTGGTCGTTTGTGAATAACACCCCCGTCGTGACCCGGGCCGCAACGCTTGCGGAGATCCCAACCTCTACGCCCGCCTCGGACGCCCTCTCAAAGGCGCTGAAAAAACGCGGCTTCAAATTCACCGGCACCACCATCTGCTACTCCTTTATGCAGGCCTGCGGGCTGGTGAACGACCATATTACGGAATGTTTCTGCCACCCGGGGGGCCACGATGATCCGCCAATGGCAAAGTGAAAATACCGCTCCGCTCCTCAGTCTGTGGCTTGAAAGCACCACCGTCGCGCATCCCTTTATCGACGCAGAGTACTGGAAAGAGAACGAAGCGATGGTGCGGGACGTCTATCTCCCGGCGGCGCAAACGTGGGTATGGGAAGATGAGGGGCAACTCTGCGGGTTTATCAGCGTGATGCACTCGCAGTTTGTCGGCGCGCTGTTTGTCGCGCCAGCCTTTATTGGCAAAGGGATTGGGCGTGCGCTGCTGAACCATGTACAGCAGCTCTACCCCTATTTAAGCCTGGAGGTGTATCAGAAGAACGAGCGGGCGGTGAATTTCTATCACGCACAGGGCTTTCGTATTGAAGACAGCGCCTGGCAGGATGATACCCACCACCCAACGTGGATCATGTGCTGGCAGGCGGATCAAACGCCGTTAACGTAAGCGTCGGCCCTTGATACTTTTCAACCCAGGCCAGCGCCGTGTTTCCCGCACAGCCGTTCCCCAGCTTCGAGCTGGGGAGATCTTTGGTTAAGACGTTAACGGCACCGTTTTTACAGATCCCGCCTTCGCTCGGCTCCAGGTCGGGCCATGCTCCCTGATGAATACAGATAACGCCAGGGCGGATGCCCTCGCTCACCACCGCGCCGGCCAGCACCTGCCCGCGTGCGTTCCACACGCGTACCACGTCGCCGTCGGCTATTCCCCGCGCTTTTGCATCAGCACTATTCAGCGTGACGGGCTCTCGCCCGGCAACCGCATACTGTTCGCGCAGTGAGCTGTAGTTCAACTGGCTGTGCAGACGGTGCGCCGGATGGGCAGAAAGCACCTGCAACTGTTCCGGCTGCGCGTTGCCGTGCCACTCGTCCGGCTCCAGCCACATCGGATGCGGCGGGCAATCGGCATACCCAAAGCTGGCAATGCGCTGGCTGTGAATAACAATTTTCCCGCTCTCGGTTTTGAGAGGGTAACGTTCCGGATCTCGACGAAACTCCGCGAAGCGGATAAACCGGGCGTTCTGTTCGCTCTCGGGCATCTCAAAAATTTCATTCGCTTCCCAGAAGGCGGCAAAAGGCGGCAGCGTCACGCCCTGGGCTGCGCCGCGCTCTCCGGCGATCTGGTAGAAGGTTTCCAGCCACTCAAGGTCCGTTTTACCTTCGGTGAAGCGCTCGCGGCCCCCCGCTTCCCAACGCTCACTCAGCGCCGCAAACACCTCAAAATCGTCACGCGCTTCATCACGCGGGGGGACGACGCGCTTCATCGGCACCATATGCTGGTTGCTGTAATCCCCGGTCATGGTGAGATCGTTACGCTCAAACGAGGTGGTCGCAGGCAGAACGATGTCGGCGTGTTTAGCTGCCGCGGTCCAGAAGCACTCGGAGATCACCACCAGCTCCGGCTTTTGCCAGGCGCGGATCAGGCGGTTGGTGTCCTGATGGTGGGTAAAGTTTGCCCCGCCCGCCCACCAGACAAACTTAATATCCGGGAAGTGGCGATCCATACCGTTGTGCTGATAGAAACCTCCTGGGTTTTCCAGCGCTTCAACGATGCGCGCCACCGGAATTTTATCGACCGCATCCACGCCGCCCTGCACCGAGCCTTGCATCGACGCCAGTACCGCCGCTTTACGCGTTGGGTTACCGCCGTTGGCAAAGTGATAAGAAAGACCAAAACCCCCGCCGGGCGTGCCAATCTGCCCCAACATGGCCGCGAGCGTCACCAGCATCCAGTGCTTCTGCTCACCATACTGCTGACGCTGCATCCCCCAGCCGGACATCAGCATGGTGGTGTGGTTGTGGAATAACGCGGCCAGTTCACGCAGTTTATCGGCCTCAATACCGCAAATGTCCGCCGCCCACTCCGCCGTTTTGGCGATGCCGTCGGATTTCCCCATCAGGTATTCCGCGAAGCGATCAAAACCGGTGGTGCAGCGGTTGAGGAATGTTTCATCCTGCCAGCCTTTTTCGACCAGCGTATGGGCAATCCCCAGCATCATCGCCACGTCGGTTCCCATGTGCGGGGCCAGCCATTCGGCGCTGTCGCCGAGAAAATCCATGGTTTCTGAACGCATGGGGTCAATACAGATGATGCGCTTGCCGCTTTTACGCAGCGCGTCGAAGTAGGACATGCCCTGCTCGTCGGAGGCATTCCACGCAATTTTAAGCGTATTGAGCGGGTTGGCGCTCCACAGCACCACCACCTCAGTGTGCTCCAGCACCAGCGGCCAGCTGGTCTGCTGCTGATAGACCTCGTTACCCCCCACCACGTAAGGCATGATCGCCTGCGCCGCGCCGGTCGAGTAATCGCCCAGATGTCCGGTATAGCCGCCCGCCAGGCTCATGTAGCGTTGCAGCAGCGTCGCGGCTTTATGCAGCACGCCGTTAGAACGCCAGCCGTACGATCCTGCAAAAATCGACGAGGGTCCGTAACTCTCGCGAATGCGCTTATGCTGCGTGTGGATCAGCGCCAGCGCATCGTCCCAGCTGACGCGGACAAACTCGTCCTGGCCGCGAATGCCCTGCGGCTTATCCGGCGACGCCAGAAACCCTTTACGCACCATCGGCCAGCGCACGCGGGCGTTGCTGTGCACCTGATCGCGAACGGCGGTCTGCAGGGAGTTAGGGTGTTGCGTAGGCAATGCCCCGCGGGATGACAGCACATTTTCGCCGTCCGTTTCGACCAGCATCGGCCCCCAGTGGGCGGCGGTCAGAATGGTTTTTATCGAGGTGCTCAAAGCGTGCGCTCCTGGTTGCGTGCAGGTTGACGGCCTTCTTATTGAGGCTGTTTATGGTTTGTCACAAATTTCAGAGTTATACCCGGAATTTTCTCCAGATCCGGACGTCATAATCAACTGCCACGCGCGTAGTGGCAAAGAATAAAAAGGATTAAGGAAATAAGATGAAGAAACGTGTACTCGTCATTGCTGCTCTGGTGAGCGGCGCCCTGGCGGTTTCAGGCTGCACAACAAACCCTTATAGCGGTGAGCGCGAAGCGGGTAAATCCGGCATCGGCGCGGGCATTGGCTCGCTGGTCGGGGCGGGCGTTGGCGCGCTCTCCTCCTCTAAGAAAGATCGCGGTAAAGGGGCGTTAATTGGCGCAGCAGCCGGTGCGGCGCTGGGCGGCGGCGTCGGTTATTACATGGACGTGCAGGAAGCGAAACTGCGCGACAAAATGCAGGGTACCGGCGTTAGCGTGACGCGCAGCGGCGATAACATCATTCTGAACATGCCAAACAACGTCACCTTCGACAGCAGCAGCGCAACGCTGAAACCGGCTGGCGCGAACACCCTGACCGGCGTGGCGATGGTGCTGAAAGAGTACAGCAAAACCGCCGTGAACGTGATTGGCTACACCGACAGCACCGGCAGCCAGGATCTGAACATGCGTCTGTCCCAGCAACGTGCTGATTCCGTGGCCAGCGCCCTGATCACCCAGGGCGTCGCCGCGAACCGTATCCGCACCAGCGGCATGGGGCCGGCGAATCCGATCGCCAGCAATAGCACGGCGGAAGGCAAAGCGCAGAACCGCCGCGTAGAGATTACGTTAAGTCCTGTGCAGTAGGTAAAAGCAAAACGGCAACCCCGTTGCCGTTTTTAGTGTTTGCGCCCTCTCCCGTGGGAGAGGGTTGGGATGAGGGCATCAGACCGCAACTTCTCGTAAGCGCAGCGCCACCGGGCAAATGACTTGATTCGTCAGATTTTCCCGCTAAGGTGTTCTCAAGCACTTCAGGGAAATTAGCGATGAGCAAATCAACACGGGCTACCATCAGCGACGTGGCGAAAGCCGCCAGAACCGGTAAAACCAGCATTTCACGCTATCTCAACGGCGAGAAACATTTGCTGTCCGACGCGCTGCTGGCACGTATTGAACAGGCCATTGCCGAACTCGACTACCGCCCCAGCATCATGGCGCGCGGCCTCAAGCGTGGGCGCACCCGCCTTATTGGCCTGATCATCGCCGATATCACCAACCCCTACTCCGTTAACGTGTTGAGCGGTATCGAAGCAGCCTGCCGCGAAAAAGGCTTTACGCCGCTGGTGTGTAATACCAATAACGAAGTGGACCAGGAGCTGCACTATCTTGACCTGCTGCGCAGCTACCAGGTAGAAGGCATCGTGGTCAACGCGGTGGGGATGCGTGAAGAGGGGTTAAATCGCCTGCAGCAATCCTCCCTGCCTATGGTGCTGATCGACCGGAAAATCCCGGAGTTCGCCTGTGATGTCGTTGGGCTGGATAACACGCAGGCCGCCACCACCGCCACCGAGCATCTGATTGAACAAGGCTTCGAGGCGATCCTGTTCCTCAGCGAGCCGCTGGGGATGGTCAACACCCGCCGTGAACGACTCGCGGCATTTCGCAGCACGCTGGAGCGGTATACCGGCGCGATCGCTGAAAATGCGGAAGTCGCGCTTCACGAAGCCAGCCAGCTCGATAACACCCTGCGCCAGTTTCACACCCGCCACCGGGGGATGCGCAAAGCGGTGATTTCCGCTAACGGGGCGCTGACGCTCCAGGTTGCCCGCTCGCTGAAGCGCATCGGCCTGCACTGGGGCAGCGATATTGGCCTGCTCGGGTTTGATGAACTGGAGTGGGCGGAACTGGCCGGCGTGGGCATTACCACCCTCAAACAGCCGACCTGGCAGATAGGCTACGCCGCCGTGGAACAGGTTGTTCGCCGCATTGAAGGGGCCAGCGAGGCCGTGCGCGAGCAGGTCTTCTCCGGCGAACTGATCGTTCGCGGCTCTACCGCCCGTTAACCCTCCCTCCGTGATGCCGATCATAAATTCAACATCCTGAACTTTTCTTTGGAACCGGTTCCATCTAGCGTAATAGTATCAATGTTGCGATGGAGTCAGGCAATGAGCAGGAAAATAATGGTGGTCACCGCCGCCTATGGCACAGACCAGGTCCGGCAGGCAGGCGGTCAACGGGCGATGCTCCCCGTGATTGCTGGAGCCGGTGCCGACGGCGTGGAGATCCGCCGCGAACTGTTCAGCCATGACGAGCTGCTGACGCTGCCCGCGCTGAGCGAAACGATCGAACTGCTGGGCCTGCTGGCGTGCTACTCCGCCCCTGCCGCCCTGTTTATGCCGGACGGCACGCTTAACCCGGACCTCCCGCGTTATTTATCGGAAGCCAGCACCTTAAACGCGCTTTGGCTGAAAGTCTCTCTGGGTCATTTCAACGACAAGCAGCCTCTTGAGGCCCTGCGTGCCCTGCTGAATGCAAGCGGCATGGCGCTGGTGGTGGAAAACGACCAAACCGACTGCGGTCAACTCGCTCCGATGCAGCGCTTCAAGGCGGCCTGCCGGGTGATGGCGCTGCCCGTCACGCTGACGTTCGACATGGGCAACTGGCTCTGGGTCGGTGACTCACCGGAGGAGGCCGCGCGCCATCTGGCTCCCGCGGTGAGCTATATCCACGTTAAAGCCGCCGTTGCGCATAACGCGCAGTTCCGCGCCATTCCCCCGGACCACGCCGACGCGCGCTGGCTGGATCTGCTCAACCAGCTTCCAGCCGATGCACCGCGCGGCATTGAGTTCCCACTGGAAGGGGCGGATTTAATGGCCGTCACCCGTCATTACGTTAACCTGCTGCGCGAGGAGTAAACCATGCACAAGACGCTGGATGTCATCACTGTCGGCGAGGCCATGGCGATGTTTGTCGCCACCGAAACGGGCGAGCTGAGCACGGTAGAACACTTTATGAAGCGCGTGGCGGGAGCAGAGCTGAACGTCGCCACCGGGCTTGCCCGTCTGGGCCTGAACGTCGGCTGGGTCAGCCGCGTGGGCGACGACAGCTTTGGTCATTTCATTCTCGACACCTTAAAAAAAGAGGGCATTGATGCCGCAGGCGTGACTCTCGATGGGCGTTTCGCCACCGGCTTTCAGCTCAAATCGAAAGTTGAAAATGGAACCGATCCCACCGTGGAGTATTTCCGTAAAGGATCGGCGGCAAGCCATCTCTCCGTCGAGGACTACCATGCGCCCTACTTTTCTGCGGCGCGCCATCTGCACCTGAGCGGCGTGGCGGCTGCGCTTTCGGCAAGCTCATATGCGCTTCTGGATCACGCTGCGGCTGCCATGAAAGCGCAGGGAAAAACCATTTCTTTCGATCCGAACCTGCGTCCGGTGCTCTGGAAAAGTGAAGCGGAGATGGTCGAGAAGCTGAACCGTCTGGCGTTCCAGGCCGACTGGGTGCTCCCCGGCATCAAAGAGGGGATGATCCTCACCGGCGAAAGCACGCCGGAAGGGATTGCCGACTTTTATCTGAACCAGGGGGTAAAAGCCGTGGTGTTGAAAACCGGTGCGGATGGCGCATGGTTCAAAACCGCCGACGGCGAGCAGGGTGCCGTCGCTGCGATCAAGGTTGAGAACGTGGTCGACACCGTGGGCGCAGGCGATGGTTTTGCCGTGGGAGTTATTAGCGCACTGCTGGAGGGTAAAGCCTTACCGCAGGCCGTCGCCCGGGGCAATAAAATCGGCTCGCTGGCCATTCAGGTCCAGGGCGACAGCGAAGGGTTACCGACGCGCGCACAGCTTAACGAATAGATCCTTCCCCCCACTCTCTAACAGAGAGGGTGCTAATCATTCCCTCTCCCCTTTGGGGAGAGGGTTCGGGTGAGGGGGTAACAACCTCAACAACAGAGGCAAGCCTATGAACAGTTCGACCAATGCAGTAAAACGCTGGTGGTACATCATGCCTATCGTGTTCATCACGTACAGCCTGGCGTATCTCGATCGTGCCAACTTCAGCTTCGCATCCGCCGCAGGGATCACCGAGGATCTCGGGATCACCAAAGGCGTCTCCTCGCTGCTGGGCGCGCTTTTCTTCCTCGGCTACTTCTTCTTCCAGATCCCGGGCGCTATCTACGCCGAACGCCGCAGCGTGCGCAAACTGATCTTCATTTGCCTGATTTTGTGGGGTGGATGTGCGTCACTGACCGGCGTGGTGAACAACATTCCTGCGCTGGCCGCCATTCGCTTTATCCTCGGCGTGGTGGAGGCCGCAGTTATGCCCGCAATGCTGATTTACATCAGCAACTGGTTTACTAAATCCGAGCGCTCCCGGGCGAATACGTTCCTGATCCTCGGTAACCCGGTGACGGTACTGTGGATGTCCGTGGTGTCTGGCTACCTGATCCAGTCTTTCGGCTGGCGCGAAATGTTTATCATCGAGGGCGTCCCGGCGGTTATCTGGGCATTCTGCTGGTGGGTGCTGGTGAAAGACAAACCTTCTCAGGCGAAATGGCTCTCAGAAGATGAAAAAGCTGCGCTTCAGGCGCAGCTGGACAAAGAGCAGCATGGCCTGAAGGCGGTACGCAACTATGGCGAGGCCTTCCGCTCGCGCAACGTCATTCTGCTGTGCGCACAGTATTTCACATGGAGCATTGGCGTGTATGGCTTTGTGCTGTGGCTGCCGTCCATTATCCGCAGCGGCGGCGAAAATCTCGGCATGGTCGAGGTGGGCTGGCTGTCGTCGGTGCCCTATCTGGCGGCGACCATTGCGATGATTATCGCCTCATGGGCCTCGGACAAGCTGCAAAACCGTAAACTGTTCGTCTGGCCGCTGCTGCTGATTGCTGCCTTTGCGTTTATCGGCTCCTGGGCCGTCGGGGCTAATCACTTCTGGGCCTCTTACACCCTGCTGGTGATTGCGGGTGCCGCCATGTACGCACCTTATGGTCCATTCTTCGCGATTATCCCGGAGATGCTGCCGCGTAACGTGGCGGGCGGCGCAATGGCCTTAATTAACAGCATGGGCGCGCTGGGGTCGTTCTTTGGCTCGTGGTTCGTTGGTTATCTTAATGGCGCAACCGGCAGCCCGTCAGCATCGTACATATTTATGGGGGTAGCACTTTTCGTCTCAGTGTGGCTAACTCTGATTGTTAAGCCTGCTAATAATCAACAGCTACCCGTCGGCGCACGCCACGCCTGAACCCTTTCAAATCAACGGAGATTAGCATGAAGCCGTCCGTCATTTTGTATAAAGCCTTGCCTGACGATCTGCACCACCGCCTGGAAGAACATTTCACCGTGACCCAGGTGAAAGACCTTAGCCCGCAGACCGTAGCGCAACACGCCGATGCGTTCGCCCATGCCGAAGGGCTGCTGGGCTCCAGCGAAAAAGTGGATGCCGCACTGCTGGAAAAAATGCCGAAGCTTCGTGCCACCTCTACGGTTTCCGTAGGATATGACAACTTTGACGTGGATGCCCTCAACGCCCGCAAGATCCTGCTGATGCACACACCACATGCCCTGACTGAAACCGTGGCCGACACGCTGATGGCGCTGGTGCTCAGCACTGCCCGCCGCGTTGTGGAGGTTGCCGAACGCGTCAAAGCGGGCGAGTGGACAAAGAGCATTGGCCCGGACTGGTTTGGCGTGGACGTTCATGGCAAAACGCTGGGGATCGTCGGCATGGGCCGCATCGGTCTGGCGCTGGCGCAGCGCGCGTATTTCGGCTTTAACATGCCGATCCTCTACAACGCCCGCCGTCATCACGTTGAAGCCGAGGAACGGTTTAACGCGCGCTACTGCGAGCTGGATACGCTGCTTCAGGAAGCGGATTACGTCTGTCTGATCCTGCCCCTGACGGACGAAACCCATCATCTGATTGGCAAATCTGCGTTTGAGAAGATGAAGACGTCGGCCATTTTCATCAACGCGGGGCGTGGCCCGGTTGTGGATGAAAAGGCGCTGATTGAGGCACTGCAAAATGGTGAGATCCATGCAGCCGGTCTGGATGTGTTTGAGCAGGAGCCGCTGCCGGTCGATTCACCGCTGCTGACATTGCCCAACGTTGTGGCCCTGCCCCACATTGGCTCAGCAACGCACGAGACACGCTACAACATGGCGGCCACCGCAGTAGATAACCTGATTGCCGCGCTGGGCGGTAAGGTTAAACAGAACTGCGTTAACCCGCAGGTGCAACAGTAAAAACGAAAAAACCCGCCAGAAGGCGGGTTTTAGAATTCTTTGCTGCTGAGTTGGAAGCTTACAGGCTTACAACGTTACCAGCTGCTGGGCCTTTAGCGCCGCTTTCGATGGTGAAGGACACTTTCTGACCTTCGTCCAGAGATTTGTAGCCTTCGTTCTGGATAGCAGAGAAGTGTACGAACACGTCTTTAGAGCCATCGTCAGGAGTGATGAAGCCGAAACCTTTATCAGCGTTGAACCATTTTACCAGACCAGTCATTTTACCAGACATAGAAATTACCTTATTAAAAATTTGTTGTGCCTTCCGGCGCGATGGTTGCGTTACAGATTTTTAAGCGATGAAGGAAGGGTCACTACGAAGGGTATCTATGGATAACAATCTGGACTGCTTAACTAAACTGCTTTAGGTCTGTGTAACAAACCGACGGGGATAGTTATACCGATGTGGTAGGTGAATGACAAGCATTATTTTTATTATCTATAAAAAACCCCGCCTGATGCGGGGTTTTTTTGTTTACTCGGTTGCCGCGACGGCTGCCGTCCACGCCTGACTAAAGGCCTGGTGCTGCGACGCCAGCGGCCCGATCAGCGTATTGTACTGGCTTGCCTGCTGTGAGGTCGGGAACTGGATACCGTTAGAGACGAAGCTCACCTGCGTACCCTGTTCGTTAATAAAGTCCCCTACCTGCACCAGCTGCTGCGTAAAGATCTGCGCGGCCGGGATCAGCGGTTGCAAAGCGTCGGAAGGTTTGATGACCACTTTCTCATACGCTTTATCAAAGACCGGCTTGAGATCCTCGCCCTGCTTCAGCGCAGAACGCGAAGCATCGGCCTGCATTTTGGCATTCTGCAACTGCTGGCTGAGCACGCCGAGCGCACCGTTGGACTGGCGCAGCGGTTCACGCTGGGTCACATAATCCTGCGGCACGCGGATTGCGTTAACGCTATCCAGCACCGGACGAAGACCGGAGTCCATCGCCTGGCTCACCTGCTGCGAATAACCATAAAGAATGGCGTAATCAGAAACAAAAGGACCAAACTGTTTTTTCTGATCCGCAGTCAGCGTTGGTAAACGCTCGCCGCTGCGCATCACCGTATTCTGCAGAAAATCGATAAACGCTTTGCGCTGATCGCCTTCTTTATCGAAACACCCACTCAGGCTAACAACCATCAACAACGCCGCAATAGGCGCAAACCAGCGAGAGCAGGACTTTCCTGTCGCCATTTTAATACTCCTTTCACCCAAAAAAGCGCACACCGGCACACGCGTGCCTGACGGCTTACAAGAATAGTCCAGGTCAGCCCTGCAAGATACCCTTTTCATGCAAAACGGCTATTACCGTTTTTGTGCTGAGTATTTACAAAAAAATACCTATAGCAGCCTAAGGATGTGTAATCAGTGGATTAGCATAACTATCCACTTCGCTGAAACGAATCAACCTACCCTTACTGTACAAATAATCACTGCCGTGATGATCCACGATTTGCAATAGGGACTATTCTTAACAGGCTCTCTGATGTTCATGATCCCGCTGTGAGATTTATGAGGAGTTCTCAATGGAATATAAAGATCCTGAGTTTGAGCTGCTGAGCAGCCTGGAACAGATTATTTTTAAAGATGTACCGCAGACGATTACCCTGAAACAAAAGTCCAATCCCTTTACTGAATTTGAGCGGTTACGTAAAGCGTCAGGACTTAAAACGGATGAATTCGCAAGAGCGATGGGTGTCAGCGTATCGATGGTGCTGGAATGGGAATCAAAACGTGAAAAACCCACACCGGCTGAATTAAAGCTGATGCGCCTGATTCAGGCCAACCCTGCCCTTAGTAAACAGATAGCGTAATAAAGATAACCCGCCCCCGCCCTTGCGGGGGTTTGTGTTTTAGAGGCTTTTGCACCGCCATCCCGATTCCTGCCACACCAGTTCATGCGTCAGTTTTAATCCTTTTAGAAAAACCTCATCGTGGGACACCACCAGCAGCGCGCCGGGAAAATCGGCCAGCGCCGCTTCAATCGCCTGCACCGACGCCAAATCAAGATGGTTGGTGGGTTCATCTAACAGCAGCAGCTGGGCCGCCTCTTCTCGCCATAAAACACAGGCCAGTGCGGCTTTCAGGCGCTCGCCTCCGCTCAGTTCGGCCAGCGGAAGCGTAACTTTGTCCGCGCCAAGCTGAAGCTGGGCCAGCCGGGTCCGAAGCGTGCCCTCTTCAAGCGGCGTATTATGCAGGTTCAGATGCGTCATCACCGACCGGGAGAGATCCAGCTGCGTAAGATGCTGATCCAGATACGCGCATGATACCGACAGACGGCAGGTGCCTGACAGCGGCGCGATCTGCCCCAGAATGACCTTCAACAGCGTCGATTTGCCGCAGCCGTTCGGCCCACGCAGCGCCACGCGCATCGGACCATTCATCCGCCAGTCAGTTGGCGGCAGATCGACATAGGGCAGAACCAGATTGTCCATCACCAGCACCTGTTTCCCCTGCGCAATATGGCTTTCCGGCAAGGTAAACATCACGGGATTTTCTTCTTCAACCCGCTCGCGCGCCTTGCTAACCGCGGCATTCAGCGCGTCATTTTGATCGCTATGCTGTTTTTTCCAGGAACCAACACGCTCTTTCGCCGCCCCTTTGTATTTCACGCGCTCAAACGAGGCAATATTCAGCGTATCCACCGTGCGCAGCGTTTTAGCCGAACGCCGCTGGCTGTCATCATGTTCTTTTTGTATGCGGGCACGGGTACGCTTGCGCTCGGTCGCCGCATGTTCCAGCGCCGCGCGGGCGGCCTGTTGTTCTGCCTCGCGCTGGGTTTGCCAGGTGGCATAGTTCCCGCCGAAACTGCGCAAGCCGGACGCGCTCAGCTCAAGTATACGCGGCACCCGGGCCAGTAACTCACGATCGTGAGACGCCACCAGCACGCCCCCCGGATAGCGGGCAAGCTGGTCGTAGAACCACGCCCGGCCTTCTCTGTCGAGGTGGTTGGTGGGCTCATCCAGCAGCAGATAATCTGCCCCGGCGGTAAACGCGCCGCACAGCAGGGCGCGAATGCGCTCCCCACCGCTCAGCTCATCAGCCCGCTTTTCGGGATCAAAAGGCGGAAGTTTAGCGGCGATAAACGCGTCGCTCAGCCGTTCCGCCAGATCCCAGTGCCCGTCGAGAATATCCAGATCCTCGGGCTCAGCATCGCCGCTATCGACACGTTTTCGCGCCGCGAAAATCGTCTCATAGCCGAGCAGTTCAGCCAGCGTAAGCTGCGGAGAAATAACGTGCTGTTGCGCCACATACGCGCTTGTTCCGAAGCGCTCAATGTGGCCGCCAGCCGGGAGATCCAGCCCCGCCAGCAGACGCAGCAGGCGCGTTTTACCGCTGCCGTTGCGCCCAACCAGCGCGCACAGAGAGGGTTCCAGCGACAAATTCAGCGGACCAAAAAGGATATCGCCCGTCGCAAACTGACAGGTGACCTGATGCAAAATAAAAGAAGGGGACTGCGCAAAATGAGCCATAAGCACTCCTGAATGAAATCAAAACATCCCCTGCTCACGCGGTAGCGTTTAGCAAGGATCGAAATTCATCAGTCGTGTTTGTTCATTTTTGGGGGGCGCTCCAGCGGAAAGACGTTAGCAGGAGTAAGGATAACGGTAATTTGTTGACCATTTCAAGGTTAAATTTTCAGCTTTATATTTCTCTCCAAATAAATATGTGCACGGACCCGCCCCTTGTGCTCTTGCGGGAAGAGGGCCAGGGTGAGGGGTAAGAGCGCTATCCCGGTGAACTGCCTGAAAATTGTAAGCACCCTGGACCAGGAAGACCTTCCGTCACGCCTTCCGGTTTTCGAACTCGAATGCGACCAACTGGAAAGTTACTGGCAGGAAATTACGCAGCTGAAAATGAGCAGTTCGCTACCGCACTAATCCATAATCATGATGGAAGATTGAGTGTGTGAACTGGTCGGCTACTTTGCAGATACGCTAAAAGCGCTGCGCTGGTTAAGCACCGACCAGAGAGGTATAACAATTAGCAAGTCCTGTAAAAGGCAGATCTAAGAGAATAAGCGCTCGCTTAACCTGTCTGACGTTCATTCCATGAATCTGCAAATTGAACATTCCCATCACAGTATTTCCATGTAATTTTCTCATAGCGTAATTGTATGCCTTCATTATGGTTATGAATTTGCAGTGAGGGTTCTTTGCAATTATGCATTACGGGATTAACACTCACAACACGTACATTTTCAAGAAGCATATTGAAATATTCAACTTCCTGCCCTGCATCGTTGATTTTGTACCACTTGAACTCAGCACTTTTAAGCGTTTGCCCGGTTGCAGCAGCCTTATAAAAATATGGACTGGATGAATCGAACTCTTTCTCGAATGTGAGAGGTGAATGCAAACGAGTACCGGTTATCCTACCGGTATTATTATCTGTAGGCACAAGTAGCCCATGACTAAATGCTAAAATCTCTATACTGCCCTCACGATCTTTAACGTCAACAGATCCTTTGATATCACTGCCGCCATCATCTTTAAGCCAAAGGTACGCTGGGATTGCCATTTTCTTTCCTCAATAAGAATGAGCATACAGTACATATAAAAAGAAAAAATTATTTAATACCTTTTGTGTCATTAATAAATATGATAGCACACTCTAATTCATTCATGAATTAATTGAATATAACGTAATAGAGTTTGATCTTAAGCATTTCATAACAAATATAATCATCTTATTTTCTTCTCTCCATTAAACGAAAGGACTATTACAATGGCTTGTATTCCTCTTTATCCGCCTAAGGGATTAGACACATTAAATGAGCACATCCGGCAAGCGCGTGCTCGTAGAGAAGTACAGGAAATGGCAACGCCCTTAACCTATTTATGGTTTTATCAACGAGTACGAAACAGAGGCCCGTGGGATTACAAACAAAGAAGCAGATCGTGGGCTGATTTTGGTAATTTTCATTACGGTGCTGTGGGTTACGCCGCTTGTATACCCGAAAAAATATTACATATCGCTGGCGGCGCAGCTCAAGAAATAGCCGGCACATCTGATACCGAGCGCTGGGGACATTTCTATTCTAATCATCTCCCGTATGGAGATGACCCAATAGATCAATTCTGGATACAGCAAGGCATAGACTATGTTAAACAGCACCACCTTTAAGGCGCTACACTGGGTCATCACTATAACCATGGCGGCCATGATTTTTGGTCATTTTTATCTTCAATACGAGCAACGCATAACAGTTCGAGACAAGCTCTACGAGACTCGTCAGCTCACTCCCAGAACATGGTTATATATTACTGAATATGCGGGGGCCAATATGACTACGGGTAACGTCTACCGCTATTTCTTATCAGGTAAGTTAAACGGCGACCCCCTGGTCATGCTGGAAAAACAAGGCATAGCCCCGACACTTACGGCCAATACCCCCAGCGCAAAAGTGGACGGAATAGGCAATAACGTTTCTTTTACGGTGTATGGCACCATCTACAATTTTACAACATCCGCTTTTTTCTATGATGCCGGTGGAATCGCGGTTGCGCCCTCGGTGGATCTCACCGCACGGGGAGAAGGATGGGATAGGGGGAAATTTAGCCGATAAAAAACCCGCCGAAGCGGGTTTATAGCCTTTGCAGGCCCGGCGAAGCGACGCGCCGCCGGGCAAAAGGCGCATTACTGCAGCAGCGAAATATCCGCTACACGCAGGAAGAGTTCGCGCAGTTTTTCGAGCATGGTCAGGCGGTTAATACGCAGTTCCTGATCTTCTACGTTCACCATCACTTTCTCGAAGAAAGCGTCAATCGCTTCACGCAGTTCAGACAGTTCGACCAGCGCTTCCTGGTAGCGACCTTCGGCGAAGAACGGTTCCAGTTTGTCACGCAGCACCACAACCTGCATCGCCAGAGCGATCTCTTCCGGCTCTTTCAGGGTGGCGGCGTTAACACGCTCGTTCAGCGTCTCGTCGGATTTCGCCAGGATGTTAGAGACACGCTTGTTGGCCGCAGCCAGCGCAGCCGCCGCGTCCAGGGTACGGAAGTGAGAAACCGCCTTCATGCGCGCATCGAAATCTGCCGGACGGGTTGGACGACGCGCCAGCACCGCCTGAATGGTGTCAACGGTGTAGCCTTCATCCTGATACCAGGCGCGGAAACGCCCCAGCATGAAGTCGATAACGTCATCCACAACCTTCGCGTTTGTCAGCTTGTCACCGTACAGGCGCACCGCTTCTTCGGTCAGGGTCTGCAGATCCAGATTCAGGTTCTTCTCAACGATGATACGCAGCACGCCAAGTGCGGCACGACGCAGCGCAAACGGGTCTTTATCGCCTTTCGGATGCTGACCGATACCGAAGATGCCCGCCAGGGTATCCATTTTATCGGCGATCGCGACGGCGCAGGCCACCGGATTGGACGGCAGATCGTCACCCGCAAAGCGCGGCTGGTACTGCTCGTTCAGGGCGACAGCCACGTCTTCCGCTTCACCGTCATGGCGCGCGTAGTGCATGCCCATCACGCCCTGGGTGTCGGTGAATTCGAACACCATGTTGGTCATCAGGTCGCACTTGGACAGCAGGCCCGCGCGGGTAGCGTGATTGACGTCTGCACCGATTTCGCGGGCGATCCAGCCGGACAGCTCCGCAATGCGGTCGGTCTTGTCACGCAGCGTACCCAGCTGCTGTTGGAACAGCACGGTCTGCAGGCGCGGCAGGTTATCTTCCAGACGCTTTTTACGGTCGGTATTGAAGAAGAACTCGGCGTCTGCCAGACGCGGACGCACCACTTTCTCGTTACCGGAGATAATCTGGGACGGATCTTTCGATTCGATGTTCGCCACGAAAATGAAGTTTGGCAGCAATTTGCCGTCGTTGGCGTAAACCGGGAAGTACTTCTGGTCACCCTTCATGGTGTACACCAGAGCTTCAGCCGGAACGGCGAGGAATTTCTCTTCGAACTTCGCGGTCAACACAACCGGCCATTCGACCAG
This sequence comes from Enterobacter sp. V87_3, assembly GCF_029967835.1. NCBI lineage: Bacteria > Pseudomonadati > Pseudomonadota > Gammaproteobacteria > Enterobacterales > Enterobacteriaceae > Enterobacter > Enterobacter sp. V87_3. The sequence goes on from NZ_JASCAM010000025.1 coordinate 29,285, forward strand.
AGAGGTCACCTCTTCCAGCAGGCTTTCGCTCAGGTCTGCGTTGCCGCCAATCTGGCGTGCCGCTTCTTCGGCATCCGCTTTGATTTTGGCTTTACGCTGCTCGTAGTCGGCAATGACCTTACCGCGCTCCAGCAGGATCTGCGGGTACTGGTCGGCATTGTCGATGGTGAATTCCGGCTCGCCCATAAAGCGGTGACCACGGATCACGCGATCGGACGCGACGCCGAGAATGGTAGCAGGAATAACGGTATCGCCGAGCAGCAGGGTCACGGTGTGAACCGGACGCACGAAGTGCACGTCGGACGCGCCCCAGCGCATCAGTTTTGGAATAGGCAGCTTAGCCAGCGAGGTTGCAATCATGTTTGGCAGCAGCGCTTCTGCGCTTTCGCCTTTAACATGAGCGCGATACAGCAGCCACTCGCCTTTGTCAGTGGTCAGACGCTCGGCCTGATCAACGGTGATACCGCAGCCGCGCGCCCAGCCTTCAGCCGCTTTGCTCGGTTTGCCTTCCGCGTCGAACGCCTGAGCGATCGCCGGGCCACGTTTTTCCACTTCACGATCCGGCTGTGACGCCGCCAGGTTTGCCACTTTCAGCGCCAGACGACGCGGTGCAGCAAACCACTCAATTTTACCGTGTGCCAGGCCAGCGTTATCCAGCTCGGCCGTTACGTTCGCAGCGAAAGATTCAGCCAGGCTGCGCAGGGCTTTTGGTGGCAGCTCTTCGGTGCCAATTTCCACCAGGAAAGTTTTCTCAGACATGGCCGCCTCTTATTTATTCTGTAAGTTTACAGACTTGTTGCACATCGGGAAGCCAAGGGCTTCACGGGACGCGTAGTAAGCTTCTGCAACGGCTTTGGTCAGGGTGCGAATACGCAGGATATAGCGCTGACGTTCAGTCACGGAGATGGCTTTGCGGGCGTCCAGCAGGTTGAAGCTGTGGGCGGCCTTCAGAATACGCTCGTAGGCTGGCAGCGGCAGCGGAGTCTCCAGCGCCAGCAACTGCTGCGCCTCTTTCTCGTATTGCTCGAAGCAGGTGAACAGGAAGTCCACGTCCGCGTATTCGAAGTTGTAAGTGGACTGCTCCACTTCGTTCTGATGGAACACGTCGCCGTAGGTCGTTTTCCCCAGCGGGCCGTCGCTCCAGACCAGGTCGTAAACGCTGTCTACGCCCTGAATATACATCGCCAGACGTTCCAGACCGTAGGTGATTTCACCGGTGATCGGTTTACATTCCAGACCACCCACCTGCTGGAAGTAAGTGAACTGCGTCACTTCCATACCGTTCAGCCACACTTCCCAGCCCAGACCCCAGGCACCCAGCGTTGGGTTTTCCCAGTTATCTTCCACGAAACGAATATCGTGAATGGTCGGATCCATGCCCAGCTCTTTCAGCGACCCAAGGTACAGTTCCTGAATGTTTTCCGGGGATGGCTTAATCACCACCTGGAACTGATAGTAGTGCTGCAGACGGTTCGGGTTTTCGCCGTAACGGCCATCGGTCGGACGACGGGAAGGCTGAACATAGGCAGTAGCCATTGGCTCTGGCCCCAATGCGCGTAAGCTGGTCATTGGGTGTGAAGTGCCGGCGCCGACTTCCATGTCCAAAGGTTGAACAATGGTGCAGCCCTGACGAGCCCAGTAATCCTGTAAGGTCAGGATCAGGCCCTGGAAGGTCTTGGTATCAAACTTTTGCATAGTATTTCGTGCTGGATACGTGTGGTTTCAAAAGGAAGGGATCAGTATACCCGCTGGCTGCAAGATATACAGTACGAAACGGGGTTGTTTAGGGAAAATTGGGAAATAAGCCGCCACGCTAAAATCCATGAACGGCCTGATTGCTGATTATACGCGCACTCTAGCGCATCGAGAGGTGTAAAAACTGGCCGTCCGCGTCAAATGAACAGACAAAGCCCTCTTTACGCGCGGTATGCCCCCGCATCTCATAGCTCCCCTGAAAATGCTCAAAGCCGGTGACGGCAATATTTTGCGCCTCAGCGTTATAGCGATGGGCCGCCCGATCTTTACAGAGTTGCTCCATGCCCAGCGTGCGTTCCGGGCTAATTTTCCCCTGCTGCGCTTTTTGCACTGGGGCTTCCTGCGACGTACTGCATCCTGCGAGCATCAACAGCAGAAAGAGAGATACTACACGCTTCATCATCATTTTTATTACCGGCCTCGTCTGGGGCTGTTATTTTTAGTATCAACGCTTTTATAGATTATGTGTCAGCATTCTGCGAACCTCTCGTCTCGACGACAAGTTTAATGAATAAAACTCAGATTTTTCCAAGGGAAAGCATTAAGACAATGATGGTCACACTTTCTTTATCCGGACAACAGAGGGCCTGATGCAGTCAAAAATTAACTGGATTGATAACCTGCGGGGCATAGCGTGCCTGATGGTGGTGATGATCCACACGACCACCTGGTATGTCACCAACTCGCACAGTATCAGTCAGGTTAACTGGGATATCGCGAATATTCTTAACTCCGCCTCCCGCGTCAGCGTGCCGTTATTCTTTATGATCTCTGGCTTTCTCTTTTTTGGCGAGCGTAGCGCACAGCCAAGACACTTTATCCACATCGTTTCGTGTCTGCTGTTTTACAGCGCCGTCGCGCTGCTCTACATCACGCTGTTTACGTCAATCAACGCCGGGCTGTCGCTGAAAAATCTGCTGCAAAAACCGGTGTTCTATCATCTGTGGTTTTTCTTCGCCATTATCGTTATCTACCTGGTCTCTCCGCTGATCCAGGTAAAAAATATTGGCGGCAAAATGCTGCTGGCTTTAATGGTTGTGATTGGCATCGTGGCAAACCCGAATACCGTCTCGCAGAAAGTCGCTGGTTTTGAGTGGCTGCCCGTCGATCTTTATATCAACGGCGACACGTTTTACTACGTGCTGTACGGCATGCTGGGGCGCGCCATCGGCATGATGGATACCGGCAAACGGGGGCTAAACCTGCTTTGCGGGGCGGCGTTTATCCTCAGCGTGGGGATAATTTCACGAGGCACGCTGCACGAACTGCAGTGGCGCGGCAACTTTGCCGATACCTGGTACCTGTACTGTGGGCCGATGGTCTTTATCTGTGCGGTTTCCCTGCTCACGCTTGTGAAAAATACCCTGAACAGCCGCCCGCTTCCGGTGCTGGGCTTTATCTCACGCCACTCGCTGGGGATTTACGGTTTTCACGCGCTGGTGATCCACGCGCTTCGTACGCGCGGCGTTGAGCTGAAAAGCTGGCCACTGCTGGACATTATCTGGATTTTTTCCGCCACGCTGGCAGCGAGCCTGCTGCTGTCCATGCTGTTGCAGAAAATCGATACGCGCAGGTTTGTAAGCTAAGCCGATACAGGTGGAGTGTAGGCCGGGTAAGCGTCAGCGCCACCCGGCACCTGTTTAAGACATCAGCGGTAAAAGCTGCTGATAAATTTTGCGGAACACGTCGCGCCGCTCGCCGTAGCGAGCATGGTTTCTCTCGTCAGGAAAATGCTGCGCCTCAAGCGGCAACTGGGGCAGAAGTTGCGGCAAAGACTTTTCAGGGTTCAGCGCAATCTGCGCCAGACGCGCCGCCCCCAGCGCAGGACCGACATCACCACCGGTAAGATAATCAAGCTGTAACCCGCTAATATCAGCAAGCATCTGCCGCCAGTAGCTGCTGCGCGCCCCGCCGCCAATCAGAGTGATGCTCGACGGCGTAAGACCACAGTCGTGCACCACATCCATGCCATCCGCCAGCGCATAACCGACGCCTTCCAGCACCGCGCGCGCCAGCTCGGCCGGGCCGTGCTGATGCGTTAAACCAAAGAACACGCCTTTCGCTTCCGGATTGTTATGCGGCGTACGCTCCCCGGAGAGATAGGGTAAGAACCACACCGCGCCAGCCTGATCATCCGCCTGCTGCGCGGCGGCAATCAGCGCCGGAACGTCCGCCATGCCGGTCAGTTTTGCGGCCCAGTCCAGACAGGAGGCGGCGCTCAGCATCACCGACATCAGATGCCATTTACCCGGTAGCGCATGGCAAAAGCTATGTACCGCATTCTCAGGGTTACTGCGATAGCCGTCGCTCACGGCAAAATAGACCCCGGAAGTACCCAGCGAGAGCATCGCCTGGCCCACCTCGATCATTCCCACGCCAACCGCTCCCGCCGCGTTATCACCGCCACCGGCGACGACGGGCACGGCTGGCATTTTCCAGCGTTGCGCCACCGTCGGCGTTAAAGTTCCGGTCACTTCGCTGCCTTCGAAGAGCGCAGGCATCTGGTCGCGCGTCAAATGGCAGGCATCCAGCATGGCTGCGCTCCAGTCGCGCTTCGCCACGTCGAGCCACATCGTGCCCGCCGCGTCAGACATGTCACTGGCAAACTCGCCCGTCATGCGAAAGCGCAGGTAATCTTTTGGCAGTAAAACCTTCGCCACCTGGCGGAAAATCTCCGGTTCATGGCGTTGCACCCACAGCAGTTTGGGTGCCGTAAACCCTGGCATCATCAGGTTGCCGGTTATCTCGCGAGAGGCAGGCACACGTTCTTCGAGGAGTGCGCACTCCTCTGCACAGCGGCCATCGTTCCAGAGAATGGCGGGCCGCAGCACGCGGTGCTGGCTGTCCAGCAGCGTTGCGCCGTGCATCTGCCCGGCAATTCCCAGCGCTTTCACCTCTTGCAGGCTGTGCTGTTCACTTAACGCCTGAATCGCGCGATCCGTCGCCTGCCACCACTGTTCCGGGTCCTGTTCCGACCACAGCGGATGCGGGCGCAAAACCTGCAATTTCTCGGTTTGCGAGGCCAGCACATCTCCCTGCTCGCTTAACAGGATGGCCTTCACGCCCGATGTACCCAGATCGATCCCAATGTACATATTGTGGGTTCCTTAACTGAACATGCCCGGTAGCGCTGCGCTGACCGGGCCTACAAAAACCGGAGGCCGGGCACACAACGCGCTGCCCGGCGAGACCTGTTATTTATCGAACAGATAGTGATTGACCAGATTTTCCAGCAGCTCCTGATGGCCACTCTGATGCTGCGGCGCCAGCTGATGCTGTTCAGCGTACTTCGCGATCTCGGCAAGCGATAACTGGCCTTTCAAAATTTGCTGACCCAGCTCACTGTTCCAGCCGCTGTAGCGCTTCGCCACACGTTTATCCAGTTCACCGTCTTCAATCATACGGGCGGCAACTTTCAGCGCCAGCGCCATGGTATCCATCGCGCCGATATGGCCGTAGAACAGATCGTATTTGTCGGTGCTTTGACGACGTACTTTGGCATCGAAGTTCAGGCCACCGGTAGTGAAGCCGCCCGCCTTGATGATTTCATACATCACCAGCGCGTTCTCCTCGACGCTGTTCGGGAACTGGTCGGTATCCCAGCCCAGCTGCGGGTCACCACGGTTAGCATCCACGGAGCCGAAAATGCCGAGCGCGATAGCCGAGGCGATTTCATGGTGGAAGGCATGGCCCGCCAGCGTTGCGTGGTTAGCCTCGATGTTCACTTTGATCTCTTTTTCCAGACCAAACTGCTTCAGGAAGCCATACACGGTTGCCACGTCGTAATCATACTGGTGCTTGGTGGGCTCCTGCGGCTTCGGCTCAATCAACAGCGTACCGCGGAATCCGATTTTGTGCTTATGGTCGACCACCATCTGCATAAAGCGACCAATCTGTTCGCGCTCCTGACGCAGGTCGGTATTGAGCAAGGTTTCATAGCCTTCACGCCCGCCCCACAGTACATAGTTTTCGCCGCCTAACGTGTGCGTGGCATTCATCGCCGTCACCACCTGCGTGGCAGCCCAGCTAAACACTTCCGGGTCCGGGTTGGTTGCGGCGCCTGCGCCGTAACGCGGGTTGGTAAAGCAGTTCGCCGTGCCCCACAGCAGTTTTACGCCGCTTTGCTGCTGTTTTTCAGCCAGCACGTCCGTCATCTGCGCAAAGTTGTTCAGGTACTCTTTCAGCGATGCGCCTTCCGGCGACACGTCCACATCATGGAAGCAGTAGTAGGGCACGTTCAGCTTGTGGAAGAATTCAAAGGCAACGTCTGCCTTACGCTTCGCCAGTTCAATGGCTTCACCCGGCTGCTGCCACGGGCGATCAAACGCGCCCACGCCGAACATGTCGGCACCGTTCCAGCAGAAGGTATGCCAGTAACAGGCGGCAAAGCGCAGATGATCTTCCATACGCTTACCCAGCACCAGCTCATCCGGGTTGTAGTGACGAAATGCTAAAGGATTGGTCGTTTTCGTGCCTTCGTAACGAACGCGATCGAGTTGGTCGAAATAAGCTTGCATATTCAGCTCCATAATCAGGGTATTCGGCGTAAGAGTGCGACAGGAGTAATAGTGAATAGACATTTAACGTTGCTCAATTACGTTATTTCACACTGCTATTGAGAGAATGCACAACTGTGCGCTGGCTCGCAAAATAATGCGCTGGCAACGATTTTTCTGCGCTTATTCCAGAATCAAATGTAATTAGTACGTTACGCATTTTAAAATCCGATCGCGGTCATAAATTCGGAAATAAACCAAATATCATAATGAGAAGATAAAAATCTGTAATTGCCAGCAGGCCTCTCCACGTTAAGAATTTGCTGCGTCTCAGCAGTGAATGTTTCTTTTATCTCAGCAACACATACCCCTACAAAAAGGCCTGATAATTATGAAGATAAAGAACCTGACCCTTACTCTCTGCACTACTCTCCTGCTAGCCAGCTTTGCCGGACACGCCAAAGAGGTCAAAATCGGCATGGCGATTGACGACCTGCGCCTGGAGCGCTGGCAAAAAGATCGCGATATTTTTGTTAAAAAAGCGGAATCACTGGGTGCCGAAGTGTTTGTGCAATCCGCTAACGGCAACGAAGAAACCCAGATGTCACAGATTGAAAATATGATTAACCGTGGCGTCGATGTGCTGGTCATTATCCCTTATAACGGCCAGGTACTCAGTAATGTGGTTAAAGAAGCAAAACAGGAAGGCATAAAAGTGCTGGCCTATGACCGCATGATTAATAATGCGGATATTGATTTTTATATTTCGTTTGATAATGAAAAAGTCGGCGAATTACAGGCAAAAAGTCTGGTCGACAAAGTGCCTCAGGGGAATTATTTCCTGATGGGCGGTTCGCCGGTCGATAACAACGCCAAGTTGTTCCGCGAAGGGCAAATGAAAGTGCTTAAGCCGTATATCGACGAGGGCAAAATTCACGTCGTCGGCGATCAGTGGGCTGACGGCTGGCTGCCTGAAAACGCGCTGAAAATTATGGAAAATGCCTTAACCGCGAACAATAACAAAATTGATGCCGTTGTGGCGTCGAACGATGCCACCGCAGGCGGGGCGATTCAGGCGCTCAGCGCGCAGGGGCTTGCAGGGAAAGTGGCTATTTCGGGCCAGGATGCCGACCTCGCCGGGGTGAAGCGCATTATCGCAGGCACCCAAACCATGACGGTTTACAAACCCATCACCGAACTGGCGAACACGGCGGCAGAAATTGCCGTTGAGCTGGGGAATGGCCAACAGCCTAAAGCCGATACCTCGCTCAACAACGGCATGAAAGACGTTCCGGCTCGCCTGCTTACCCCTATTGAAGTCAATAAAGACAATATTGATGCCACCGTCATTAAAGACGGTTTCCACAAAAAGAGTGAACTGTAATCCAGCGCGGCCCCTGCTCTGCGGGGGCGCATCGACATGTCCTGTTTCTTTATCGGGTCAGCGGAGCAGTTATGTCTTATTTACTTGAAATGAAAAGCATCACCAAAGCGTTTGGCGTCGTGAAGGCCGTCGACAACGTGAGCCTCAGGCTCAACCCTGGCGAAGTGATGTCGCTGTGCGGCGAGAACGGGTCGGGGAAGTCCACGCTGATGAAAGTCCTGTGCGGGATCTATCCTCACGGTAGCTACGAAGGCGAAATTGTGTTTGCCGGCGAAACGCTCCAGGCCGCGCACATCCGCGATACCGAGCGCAAAGGGATTGCCATTATTCACCAGGAGCTGGCGCTGGTGAAGCATCTTACCGTGCTGGAGAACATCTTTCTCGGGGCTGAAATTTCCCGTCACGGCGTGCTGGATTACGACACCATGACGCTGCGCTGTGAAAAACTGCTGGCGCAGGTCAGCCTTGCGATTTCACCCGACACGCGCGTGGGCGATCTGGGTCTGGGCCAGCAGCAGCTGGTTGAGATCGCCAAGGCGCTGAACAAGCAGGTACGCCTGCTGATCCTTGATGAGCCTACCGCCTCACTCACCGAGCAGGAAACGGCGGTTCTGCTTAACATCATCCGCGACCTGCAAAATCACGGCATTGCCTGCATCTATATTTCGCACAAGCTTAATGAGGTGAAAGCCATCTCGGACACCATCTGTGTGATCCGCGACGGGCAGCACATCGGCACGCGCGACGCCGCCGGGATGAGTGAGGATGACATCATCACCATGATGGTTGGCCGCGAACTGACCGCGCTGTACCCGAACGAGCCACATACCGTGGGCGAGGAGATCCTGCGCGTCGAAAACCTCACCGCGTGGCACCCCGTTAACCGGCATATCAAGCGCGTCAACACCCTCTCCTTTTCGCTGTACCGTGGCGAAATCCTCGGTATTGCAGGGTTAGTGGGCGCAGGACGGACCGAAGCCGTTCAGTGTCTCTTCGGCGTCTGGCCGGGACGCTGGGAGGGCAACATTTTTATCGACGGTCAGCCAGTACACATCACCAACTGCCAGCAGGCGATTGCCCACGGCATCGCGATGGTACCGGAAGATCGCAAAAAAGACGGCATTGTGCCGGTCATGGCCGTGGGTCAAAACGTTACGCTTGCCGCGCTCGGTCAGTTTTCCGGTGCACTGACGGCCCTGGACGACGCGGCGGAGCAGCAGTGCATTTTGCAGTCGCTCGCCAGGCTGAAGGTGAAAACCTCCTCTCCCGACCTGGCCATCGGGCGTCTCAGCGGCGGCAATCAGCAGAAGGCTATCCTGGCGCGCTGTCTGCTGCTCAACCCCCGGATTCTGATTCTGGACGAGCCGACGCGCGGGATTGATATCGGTGCGAAATATGAAATCTACAAGCTGATCAACCAGCTTGTGCAGCAAGGGATTGCCGTCATTGTCATCTCGTCTGAATTACCTGAAGTGCTGGGCCTGAGCGACCGCGTGCTGGTTATGCACGAAGGGAAACTCAAAGCCAACCTGATCAACCAGAACCTGACGCAGGAGCAGGTGATGGAAGCCGCTTTAAGGAGCGAACGTCATGTCGAAAAGCAATCCGTCTGATATCAAAGTCGCTGTTCCGACGCCCGGCGCGTTTTCCGGGCTTAAGGCGCTCAACCTGCAGGTTTTCGTGATGATCGCGGCGATTATCGCCATCATGCTGTTCTTTACCTGGATGACCGACGGCTCTTACCTGAGCGCGCGCAACGTCTCTAACCTGCTGCGCCAGACGGCCATTACGGGCATTCTGGCCGTGGGGATGGTGTTCGTGATTATCTCCGCAGAAATCGACCTGTCGGTCGGTTCGATGATGGGCCTGCTCGGCGGCGTAGCGGCCATTTTTGACGTCTGGCTCGGGTGGCCGCTGCCACTGACCGTAGCGGTCACGCTGGTGCTGGGCCTGCTGCTCGGGGCATGGAACGGATGGTGGGTCGCCTACCGCAAAGTCCCGTCGTTTATCGTTACCCTCGCGGGCATGCTCGCCTTTCGCGGCATTTTGATTGGCATGACCAACGGCACTACCGTCTCCCCTACCAGCGCCGCCATGTCGCAAATTGGGCAGAGTTACCTCTCCGATGGCATCGGCTTTACGATCGGCGTGGTCGGGCTGATGGCCTTTATCGCGTGGCAGTGGCGCGGCCGTATGCGCCGTCAGGCGCTCGGGCTGGCAGCACCTGCGTCCACCGCCGTGGTGGGGCGTCAGGCGCTGACGGCGGCGATCGTGCTGGGGGCAATCTGGCTACTGAACGATTATCGCGGCGTGCCGACGCCGGTTTTACTGCTGGCCCTTCTGCTGCTGGGCGGCATGTTTATGGCAACGCGCACAGCGTTTGGCCGGCGTATTTATGCCATTGGCGGCAATCTTGAGGCGGCGCGTCTGTCGGGTATCAACGTAGAACGCACCAAACTCGCGGTCTTTGCCATCAACGGCCTGATGGTCGCGATTGCCGGGCTGATCCTCAGCTCCCGCCTCGGAGCCGGTTCGCCGTCAGCCGGGAACATCGCCGAGCTGGATGCCATCGCCGCCTGTGTGATTGGTGGAACCAGCCTTGCCGGGGGGATCGGTAGCGTCGCGGGTGCGGTGATGGGCGCATTTATTATGGCTTCGCTGGATAATGGAATGAGTATGATGGACGTTCCAACGTTTTGGCAGTATATCGTCAAGGGCGCCATTCTGTTGCTGGCGGTCTGGATGGACTCCGCCACCAAGCGGCGAGCCTGAGAACAGCATCGTTACTTATTTGGGAAAGCAGCCATGTTTGAGAAGCGTCACCGCATTACGTTGTTATTCAATGCCAATAAAGCCTACGACCGTCAGGTGGTCGAAGGGGTTGGTGAATATTTGCAGGCGTCGCAATCCGAATGGGATATTTTTATTGAAGAGGATTTCCGCACCCGGCTCGAGAACATCAAGGACTGGCTGGGCGATGGCGTTATCGCCGACTATGACGACCCGGTGATTGAGCAGTTGCTGACGGACGTCGATGTCCCCATCGTCGGCGTCGGCGGCTCGTATTATTCCCCCGACAGCTACCCGCCGGTGCACTACATCGCCACCGATAACCATGCCCTGGTTGAAGCCGCCTTTCTCCATCTAAAAGAGAAAGGCGTGCACCGTTTTGCCTTTTACGGGTTGCCCGCCTCAAGCGGCAAACGCTGGGCGGTGGAGCGTGAGCACGCATTCTGTCAGCTGGTCGCGCAGGAGAAATATCGCGGCGTAGTGTATCAGGGGCTGGAGACCGCACCGGAAAACTGGCAGCACGCGCAAAACCGCCTGGCAGACTGGCTGCAAACGCTGCCGCCGCAAACCGGGATTATTGCCGTCACGGACGCCCGCGCCCGCCACGTGCTTCAGGTCTGCGAGCATCTGCACATTCCGGTGCCTGAAAAGCTGTGCGTCATTGGTATTGATAACGAAGAGCTGACGCGCTACCTGTCGCGCGTGGCGCTATCCTCGGTCGCTCAGGGAACGCGCCAGATGGGCTATCAGGCGGCGAAGCTACTGCATCGGCTGCTGGATAACGAATCGCTACCGCTGCAACGGTTACTGGTCCCGCCCGTGCGCGTGGTGGAGCGCCGTTCAACCGATTACCGCTCCTTAAGCGATCCGGCCGTTATTCAGGCGATGCACTACATCCGCAACCACGCCTGCAAGGGCATTAAGGTCGATCAGGTGCTGGATTCCGTCGGCATTTCGCGTTCGAACCTGGAGAAGCGGTTTAAAGAGGAGGTTGGCGAAACCATCCATGCGGTGATCCATGCGGAGAAACTGGAGAAAGCGCGCAGCCTGCTCATCTCAACGTCGCTGTCGATCAACGAAATCTCACAGATGTGCGGCTACCCGTCGCTTCAGTATTTTTACTCGGTGTTCAGGAAAGAGTATGACACCACCCCGAAAGAGTATCGGGAGCGGCACAGCGAGGTGCTTATCTAGAAAACAAAACGCCTTCCGATGGAAGGCGTTTTTTTACATTACATGTGCGAGGCGATTAAGCGCTGATTATCCTGAAACATGGCGAACAGGTAGTTGTTATAACGCTGTCCCTGAGTCGAATACCCTTTCAGCTTGTGGATCATCGTGCTGGCCGTCACTTCCTGATCCGCTTTACGCAACTGGGCGCGTGACTTACGGAACGACGAGTAGGCCGGATGCGTATTCAGGTTCACCACGTAGGCGTTTACTGAATCTTTAACCGATGCAAACTGCGAATAACCTTTTACTTTGCCCGGCGCGTTAGTACAACGACCTTTTGCGCATTTCATGCCAAAGAGGTTGTTATTGTTACGCGCCAGCTTCGAGGTTCCCCAGCCGCTTTCGGCTGCGGCCATGGTGGCGACCATGCTGCCTGGAATAATGTCCACACGCTCTAACAGCGAGTTCCACGGCACGCGACGCGTGTTACCGTTCCACTTCACCTTGTAGCGTTTCGCAATGTCTTTAAGACGCGTGCGCTCAGACGGCGACCAGCGGCTCTCGTACTGTTTCGAGATCAGCCAGTTACGATCTGCGGTAATCGCAGCATTTTGACTTTTGATGTAAGGCATTACCGTCCGGAGAAACGCTTTTTTTCGTGGTGTCCCGGAAGGGTATTTTCGCAAATCAGGAAGTGAACTACTCTTTGCACTATTGCGAGAATACTCTTGTTTACTGCTAACCTTACTGCTTGTCGTCTTTATTACGTGGGCTTTCTTACTCGTTGTATCCGTGTGCGTCTTCGCAAGCACCTCACCCGAAAATGCCATGGTGAGTAACATGAGTATCGCGGCCCCATATCGTCGAATGGGAGTCGATATCATTAGGTCTCCTGGTCGGATTTCATCATTCCAACACCTTATTTTTTTCTCGAATTTGAGAGCGGAATCTCAAATCATAGCAAAAATAGACTTCAAGAGCACGTATAGAAATAGTCCAAATCCGAAACCATGTCATCTGAAACGTGTTCACGAAATCATCAATTCTGAAAAAATGTGCGCGATATCGCAGATAACCGCCTAATTTTGCGCGGGATCACTCATCCTTTCGCATCCTCCTGGCAGAACGTGCGCGGGGAGGAGTTGTTCCCGTCTTCCCGATGGCACACTGGTTAAAAAAGCCGCGAAGGAATTTGGAATGAAACGCACCGCACTCGCTTTTCTGCTTTTACCGGCACTGGCGCAGGCAGACTGGTCATCACCGGGCTTTGCCGCGTTTAAGGCTGAAGGCACCGGCGTTTTCACCAGCCAGGCAACGCTGACGAAGGGTACCCGCCCACTGACGCTCAGTTTTGACAACGCGTGCTGGCAGCCGACCGATGCGATAAAACTCAACGAGATGCTGTCGCTCAAACCTTGCGAAGGCACGCCGCCGCAGTGGCGTCTGTTTCGCGACGGCAGCTATCAGATGCGGATTGATACCCGCTCAGGCACGCCGACGCTGATGTTGACGGTACAACGCGAGGCGGAAAAAACCGTCGCGAACGTTATCCGCCAGTGTCCAGCGTGGGACGGCAAACCGCTTACGCTCGACGTCAGCCACACCTTCCCGGAAGGCTCCGTGGTGCGTGATTTTTACAGCAAGCAGACGGCGACGGTGCAAAACGGCAAAATCACCCTCCAGCCCGCGGCGAACAGCAACGGCCTGCTGTTGCTTGAGCGCGCCGAAACCGATAAACCCGCGCCGTTTAGCTGGCAAAACGCCACCGTCTATTTCGTGCTGACGGACCGCTTCGTCAATGGCGATCCTACCAATGACAACAGCTATGGCCGCCATAAAGACGGCATGCAGGAAATTGGAACCTTCCACGGAGGCGATCTCAAAGGGCTTGCCGGTAAACTCGACTACCTGCAGCAGCTCGGCGTCAATGCACTGTGGATTAGCTCCCCGCTGGAGCAGATCCACGGTTGGGTAGGCGGTGGAACCAAAGGTGACTTCCCCCATTACGCCTATCACGGCTATTACACTCAGGACTGGACCACCCTCGATGCCAACATGGGCAACGAAGATGATTTGCGCCATCTGGTCGATGAAGCGCACAAGCGCGGCATCCGTATTCTTTTCGACATCGTGATGAACCACGCGGGCTACGCCACGCTGGCAGACATGCAGGCGTTTCAGTTTGGCGCGCTATACCTGCAAGGTGATGAGCTGAAGAAAACCCTGGGCGAGCGCTGGACGGACTGGAAACCAAGGGCCGGACAAAGCTGGCACAGCTTTAACGATTACATTAATTTCAGCGATAAAGCCGCGTGGGAAGCATGGTGGGGTAAAAAATGGATCCGCACCGACATCGGCGATTATGACAACCCTGGCTTTGACGATTTAACGATGTCGCTGGCCTTTTTACCGGATCTGAAAACGGAATCGACCGAGGCTTCCGGCCTGCCGAACTTTTATCAGCACAAGCCTGATACGAACGCGAAAGCCATTCCGGGCTTCACCCCGCGTGATTACCTGACGCACTGGCTTAGCCAGTGGGTGCGTGATTACGGCATTGACGGTTTCCGGGTCGATACCGCGAAGCACGTTGAGCTTGATGCGTGGCAACAGCTGAAAGACCAGGCAGGCCAGGCGCTGGCGGCGTGGAAAGCCGCTAACCCGGACAAAAAAGTCGATAACGCCCCGTTCTGGATGACGGGAGAGTCCTGGGGCCACGGCGTTATGCAGAGCGATTACTACCGCCACGGTTTCGATGCGATGATCAACTTTGATTATCAGGAGCAGGCGGCGAAAGCGGTGGACTGCCTGGCCGACATCGACCTGACCTGGCAGCAGATGGCCGAAAAACTGCAGAGCTATAACGTCCTGAGCTATCTCTCGTCGCATGATACGCGGCTTTTCCGCGAAGGGGGCCAGCGTGCGGCAGAGCTGCTCCTGCTCGCGCCGGGGAGTGTGCAGATCTATTACGGAGATGAATCAGAGCGGCCATTTGGTCCAACCGGCTCCGACCCGCTGCAGGGGACGCGCTCGGACATGAACTGGCAGGACGTCACGGGTAAAAATGCTGCCACCGTCGCCCACTGGCAGATTTTAGGCCAGTTCCGCGCCCGCCATCCGGCAATAGGTGAAGGCGTTCAAAAAACGCTGTCGCTTAAGGAGGGATACGGCTTTGTGCGCGAGCACAACGGCGATAAAGCGATGGTGGTGTGGGCAGGAGATTAAGCGCTACGTCCCCCTCACCCTAACCCTCGCCCCTTTGGGCAGAGGACCGGGTGAGGGGAGAAAAAGCATCAGAACAATACACTGAATAAATCAAAACCCACCATATAAAACATCAACACCGCCCTCTCCTCCCGATTTGCACCTGTCCGATGCTAGCGTTATGGTTACCCACTTTCATAATAAGCCAGACAGAACACCTGCTATGACGTTTTCACTTTTCGGCGACAAATTTACCCGCCATTCAGGCATTACCCGCCTGATGGAAGATCTCAATGACGGACTGCGCACCCCGGGCGCAATCATGCTTGGCGGCGGAAACCCGGCGCAGATCCCGGAGATGAATACCTATTTCCAGACGCTGCTGGCGCAGATGCTGGAAAGCGGCAAAGCTACCGACGCGCTGTGCAATTACGATGGCCCCCAGGGCAAAACCGAACTGCTGAAGCTCCTCGCCAACATGCTGCGTGACGAGCTCGGATGGGATATCGAACCGCAGAATATTGCACTGACAAACGGCAGCCAGAGCGCATTTTTCTACTTGTTTAACCTGTTCGCAGGACGTCGCGCCGACGGCACCACCAAAAAAGTGCTGTTCCCGCTGGCACCAGAGTACATCGGCTACGCCGATTCCGGCCTCGAAGAAGACCTGTTTGTCTCTGCGCGCCCGAACATTGAGCTGCTGCCGGAAGGCCAGTTCAAATATCACGTCGATTTCGAGCACCTGCACATCGGTGAAGAGACGGGCATGATCTGCGTTTCGCGGCCAACTAACCCGACCGGCAACGTCATCACCGACGATGAGCTGATGAAGCTGGATGCGCTCGCCAATCAGCACAACATCCCTTTGGTTATCGATAACGCCTACGGCGTGCCGTTCCCGGGCATTATCTTCAGCGAAGCACGCCCGCTGTGGAACCCGAACATTGTTCTGTGCATGAGCCTCTCCAAGCTCGGCCTGCCGGGCAGCCGCTGCGGCATCATTATCGCCAATGAAAAAATCATCACCGCCATTACTAACATGAACGGCATTATCAGCCTCTCTCCCGGCGGTATAGGCCCGGCCATGATGTGCGAGATGATTAAAAATAACGACCTGCTGCGCCTGTCCAATGAGGTGATCAAGCCGTTCTATTACCAGCGAGTCCAGGAGACTATCGCGATCATTCGCCGCTATTTGCCGGAAGAACGTTGCCTGATCCACAAACCTGAAGGCGCCATTTTCCTGTGGCTGTGGTTTAAAGACCTGCCGATCACCACCGAACTGCTCTACCAGCGCCTGAAAAAACGCGGCGTGCTGATGGTGCCGGGCGATTACTTCTTCCCCGGGCTGGATAAGCCGTGGCCGCACACGCATCAGTGCATGCGCATGAACTACGTGCCGGATCCGGAAAAAATCGAAGCGGGCGTGAAAATTCTCGCCGAAGAGATTGAGAACGCCTGGCGCGAAGGCGGCCAGTAAGATCTTATGCCAGATTTCGCTGCCGTTCAGTGCGAAATCTGGCGTTTTTGAAGCGGTTCAGCGCTCGGGCATAGTACCCCACCAGCCCGATTCGTCTGTTATGCCTCGCGTACCGTAAACCCAAGCTCTTTTGAGATGGCGTCTGCGGTTTCACGCAGCGGGGTAAGCAAGTTCTTTTCGCCCACCTGCTTCATACGCGATGTCGACAGCGAAATGGAGATGGCATACGGCACGCGGCCATGAATATCAAAGACCGGGACGGCGATACAGGATACCCCCAGTTCATTCTCTTCCTTGTCCCGGGCCATGCTGTGCTCACGGATCTCTGCCAGTTCGCCGTACATCGCATCCAGTTCAGTGATGGTGTTACGCGTCAGCGGCTGGATCTGGTCCTGATGGCTTTCCCAGTAGCTTGCAACATAATCCTGATGGCCAAATGCCATATAAATCTTGCCCATTGCCGAGCAGTAGAGCGGCATATGCTGGCCGATATAGGCGCGGGTGCGCAGCATTCCGGTTGTCGGCTCAAGCTTATAAATCAGGATCGCATGGTCATCTTCACGGCTGGAGAAGTTCACCGTCTCGCCGGTCGCGATGTTCAGCGCCTCAAGATGCGGTGCCGCCACATGAATGATGTTCAGGGATGACAACGCCTTTTGCCCGACGGCAATAAATTTGGTGGTCAAACGATAGCTGCCCGCCGCAGGAGCTGGCGTGACATACCCGCAGGACTGCAACCCCTGCAGTAGCCGGTGAACCGTACTCTTATTCAGCCCGGCAAGCTCGGAGAGATGGGCAAGAGGACACCCGTTCGGATAGTTGCTGAGGATCTCAATCAGCATCAGGCCGCGAAACAAGCTCTGGCTACCTGCTGGCCTCTCTTTTTCTTGCGTCATTTCGCTCTCTTTCATGCTCATTGATTAGCTCCTTTCTTCTCGCGCTCCGATGGTAGCGCAAAGTGTGGCTCAGTTCACGATCTCAACAGAAAAAACACAACCAGTTGATTTTAATCGATTTTGAAAATCATGAATGTCGTTGATCTGACAAAAATTGATCGCTATATTTGAAATCAGATTTCGCATAGTGAAATTTAGCGATAAAAAAGCACTCACACTTGCCCCTTAAAAGCACAGGAGAACAGGGATGAAAGTGACCTTTGATGAGTTGAAAGCGGCGTTCAATCGGGTACTGATCGCGCGCGGCATACAAGCAGACACTGCAGATGCCTGCGCGGAGATGTTCGCCCGCACCACGGAATCCGGCGTCTATTCCCACGGTGTGAACCGTTTCCCGCGTTTTATTCAGCAACTTGATGCTGGCGACATCATTCCTGACGCTCAGCCAAAACGGATCACCACGCTGGGCGCCATTGAACAGTGGGATGCGCAACGCGCCATCGGTAACCTGACGGCGAAAAAAATGATGGATCGTGCTACCGAGCTGGCGTCCGATCACGGGATAGGTCTGGTAGCACTGCGTAACGCAAACCACTGGATGCGCGGCGGCAGCTACGGCTGGCAGGCGGCGGAGAAGGGCTATATCGGCATTTGCTGGACCAACTCGATTGCCGTCATGCCCGCCTGGGGATCAAAAGCGTGCTGTATCGGCACGAACCCACTGATCGTGGCGATCCCGTCCAACCCCATCACCATGGTGGACATGTCAATGTCGATGTTCTCTTACGGCATGCTGGAAGTGAATCGCCTGGCGGGACGCGAGCTGCCGGTGGACGGTGGATTCGACGACGACGGCAACCTGACCCGTGAACCGGGCGTCATTGAGAAAAATCGCCGCATTCTGCCGATGGGTTACTGGAAAGGTTCTGGCCTCTCCATCGTGCTGGATATGATCGCCACCCTGCTTTCCAACGGTTCCTCCGTGGCGGAAGTCACCCAGGACAACAGCGATGAGTACGGCGTATCGCAAATCTTCATTGCCATCGAGGTAGATCGCCTGATCGACGGCCCAACCCGTGACGCCAAACTGCAGCGCATTATGGACTTCATCACCACCGCCGAACGCGCCGATGAAAACGTCGCCGTCCGTCTGCCTGGGCATGAGTTTACGCGCCTGCTGGAGGAGAACCGCCGGGACGGCATCACCATCGACGACAGCGTGTGGGCGAAAATCCAGTCTCTGTAAGGAGGGGCCATGATATTCGGACATATTTCACAGCCAAATCCGTGCCGCCTGCCGCAGGCAATTGAAAAAGCACTTAATTTCCTGCGCACTACCGATTTCGCCACGTTTGAGCCAGGTGTCGTCGAAATTGATGGACGCACTATTTTTGCCCAGGTGCTCGACCTGACGACCCGGGAACCGCATGAAAATCGCCCGGAAGTACATCGTCGTTATCTGGATATTCAATTTCTGGCATCGGGTGAAGAGAAAATAGGTATCGCCATTGATACCGGTAATAACAAAATCAGCGAATCACTGCTCGAACAGCGGGATATTATTTTTTATCACGACAGCGAAAATGAATCGTTTATCGAAATGATACCCGGCAGCTATGCCATATTTTTTCCGCAGGATGTGCACCGTCCTGCCTGTATTAAGAACACAAGTTCTGAAATTCGTAAGATTGTGGTGAAAGTAGCAGTCAGCGAATTACAGTAATTTACTGATAAATACAGGAACGCGAAATGACCAACACCGGTTTTATTATTGGTGCGTACCCCTGCGCACCCTCGTTTCACCAGAAAGGGGAACAACAAGAGCAAGCCTTCTGGCGGGAACTTGCCGACACGCCTTATATACGCGGTCTGGAACAACCGTGCCTTGAAAACCTTCATCCGTTTGGCGATGAATGGTTATTCCGGCACACCCCAGGCGACTGGCGCATGGTGGTGACAGCAGTGATGGAAACCATGCGTCGCCGCGCTACCAACGGCGCATTTGGCCTGGCGTCAGCCGACGAAGACCAGCGTAAAGCCTGCGTTGAATATTACCGCCATCTTCATCAGAAAATTACCGCCGTGAACGCCCGTTTTCCGGGAAAAGTAATCGCTCTGGAAATGCAGGCGGCACCGCAGGCGGGCAACGACAATGTAGGGCAAGCCACCGAGGCGTTCTCCCGTTCCATCAAGGAGATCGCGGGCTGGGACTGGCCCTGCGATCTGATACTGGAACACTGCGATTCCATGACCGGCCCAGCGCCACGTAAGGGATTCTTACCTTTAGAGCAGGTGCTTGACGTGGTGAGCACAACGAATATCAGCGTCTGCATCAACTGGGCGCGTTCTGCTATCGAAGGTCGCAACACCACCCTTCCGCTTGAGCATGTCCAGGCGGCACTCAGGGCAGGAAAACTGGGGGCGCTGATGTTTTCGGGTACGACCACCCGTGGGGAATATGGTGAATGGCAGGATCTGCATGCGCCGTTTTCTTCGTTCTGCATCGACAGTTTACTCAGCACCGAACATGCAAAAACACTTTTTACTGCGGCGAACGCCGCATCCCTGAAATTCTCCGGTATTAAATTACTTGAAATAAATGCTAATGCTGATGTCAGCCATCGCATCGCAATATTGCGCGACGGCATTAGCGCTCTCCATAACGCAACACAATAAAAATAAAAACACTTATTCCGGTTACATTCACTGAGATATTAAATATGAATATTTCTAATCATGCTCTACACGCGAACATTCCGCGCCAGCGCTGGCTAAGAATCATTCCCCCTATTCTTATCGCCTGCATCATTTCCTATATGGACCGCGTAAATATTGCGTTTGCTATGCCCGGTGGTATGGACGAAGAACTCGGTATTTCCGCCACGATGGCGGGCCTGGCGGGCGGCATCTTCTTTATTGGCTACCTGTTTCTCCAGGTACCGGGCGGCAAGATTGCCGTTCACGGCAGTGGCAAGAAATTCATCGGCTGGTCGCTCGTGGCGTGGGCGGTTATTTCGGTGCTGACGGGCCTCGTCACGAACCAGTACCAGCTCCTGGTCCTGCGCTTCTTACTCGGCGTGGCGGAAGGCGGAATGCTGCCCGTGGTGCTTACGATGATCAGCAACTGGTTCCCGGATGCCGAGCGCGGTCGCGCGAATGCGATTGTGATTATGTTTGTGCCTATCGCCGGGATCATCACCGCACCGTTATCGGGCTGGATCATCACCGCGCTCGACTGGCGTTGGTTATTCATCATCGAAGGGCTGATGTCCGTAGTGGTGCTGATGCTGTGGGCCTTCACCGTTTACGACCGACCGCAGGAAGCTCGCTGGATCTCTGAAGCGGAGAAGCACTATCTGGTGCAAACGCTGGCCGCAGAGCAGCGCGCGATTGCCGGTAAAGAGGTAAAAAACGCGTCACTGAGCGCTGTGCTTTCCGACAAAACCATGTGGCAGCTGATCGCCCTGAACTTCTTCTATCAGACCGGTATTTACGGTTACACCCTCTGGCTGCCCACCATCCTGAAAGAGCTGACGCATACCAGCATCGGTCAGGTGGGGATGCTCGCCGTTCTGCCTTACGTCGGCGCGATTGCAGGCATGTTCCTGTTCTCATCACTCTCGGACCGCACCGGTAAACGCAAGCTGTTCGTCTCCCTGCCGCTGATTGGTTTTGCGCTCTGCATGTTCCTCTCGGTGACCTTAAAAGAGAACATCTGGCTGGCCTATGCCGCGCTGGTGGGTTGCGGATTCTTCCTGCAATCGGCCGCAGGGGTGTTCTGGACGATTCCGGCGCGTTTGTTCAGCGCCGAGATGGCGGGCGGCGCGCGCGGCGTGATTAACGCCCTGGGCAATCTCGGTGGGTTCTGCGGCCCGTATGCAGTCGGCGTGCTGATCACCCTCTACAGCAAAGATGCCGGCGTTTACTGCCTGGCGGTATCACTGGCACTGGCCGCACTGCTGGCCCTGCTATTACCGGCAAAATGCGATGCCGGAGCAGAGCCTCATCCCTCGGTGAACCCGCATAAGCATGTGGCCTGATGTCCTTCCCCTTCTCCCACCGGGAGAGGGGAAAAACCAAATCGTAGGCCGGGTAAGCGAAGCGCCACCCGGCAAGCAAGGGAAGCAAAGATGAGTGAAAAAGAACCCTTCTGGCTGGGTATCGATTGTGGCGGTACTTATCTGAAAGCCGGTTTGTACAACAGCCAGGGCAGAGAAGTTTGTATCGAACGCCGTGCGGTGGCCACGCTCAGCCCACATGCAGGCTACGCCGAGCGGGATATGCACGCGCTTTGGCAGCACTGCCATGCAACCGTCGCCCGGTTGCTGAAAAATTCAGGCGTAGACGGCGAACAGATCAAAGGCGTTGGCATTTCTGCGCAGGGCAAGGGGCTGTTTCTTCTCGATAAACGGGATAAACCGCTCGGCAACGCGATGCTCTCCTCCGACCGCCGGGCCCTGGAGATTGTGCAGCGCTGGCAGCAGGACGGCATTCCCGAAAAACTCTATCCGAAAACGCGCCAGACGCTGTGGACGGGGCATCCCGTGTCGCTTCTGCGCTGGGTCAAAGAAAACGAACCGCAGCGGTATCAACAGATTGGCTGCGTGATGATGGCACATGACTATTTGCGCTGGTGCCTCACGGGCGTAAAAGGCTGCGAAGAGAGCAATATCTCCGAATCCAACCTCTACAACATGCAGACAGGCCGGTACGACCCACAGCTCACGCGCTGGCTGGGTATTGATGAAATCGACGGCGCGCTGCCGCCCATTGTCGGTTCAGCAGAAATTTGCGGGGAAATCACCGCTCAGGCAGCCGCACTGACCGGTCTCGCGGCGGGCACGCCCGTCGTTGGTGGACTGTTTGATGTGGTTTCCACCGCGATCTGCGCCGGGCTGCATGATGAACACACCCTGAATGCCGTAATGGGTACATGGGCCGTCACCAGCGGTATTGCCAACGGCATTCGCGACAACGAGCCATTTCCTTATGTCTATGGCCGCTATGTTCACCCGCAGCATTACATCGTCCACGAGGCCAGCCCGACGTCCTCCGGCAATCTCGAATGGCTGACAGCGCAATGGGGCGATATGTCATTTGATGAGATAAACCGCGCCGTCGCCAGCTTGCCGAAAGCCGGAAGTGAGGTGATCTTCTTGCCATTTCTCTACGGCAGCAATGCCGGGCTGGAGATGACCAGCGGGTTCTACGGTATGCAGGCGCTGCACACTCGCGCGCACCTTCTCCAGGCCGTTTACGAAGGCGTGGTGTTCAGCCATATGACTCACCTTAACCGGTTGCTGGAGCGCTTTACCCAGGTGCGGGCATTGCGCGTCACGGGCGGCCCTGCTCATTCGGATGTGTGGATGCAAATGCTTGCGGACGTCAGTGGTCTGGCTATCGAACTGCCGCAGGTAGAGGAGACCGGCTGTTCCGGCGCGGCCCTGGCCGCACTCGTGGGAACGGGTGTCTATCCCGATTTTCACACCGCGCAGCGCGCCCTCACCCATGCCTGCAGGGTTATCGAACCCGATATGCACGCGCATGCGGCCTACCAGCGTAAATACCACCGCTACCAGTTACTGATATCAGCACTACAGGGCTATCACGCCCGCGTTAAGGAGTACGACTTATGAGCCGACCATTACTTCAGCTGGCGCTCGACCACACTTCACTGTCAGCTGCACAGCGCGACGTCGCGTTATTAGCGGACTGCGTCGATATCGTCGAAGCGGGCACCATTCTGTGTCTGACCGAAGGGCTGAATGCGGTGCGTGCGCTGCGTCAGCAATGCCCGGACAACATCATCGTCGCGGACTGGAAAGTGGCCGACGCCGGAGGGACGCTGGCGGAACAGGCGTTCGGCGCAGGCGCCAACTGGATGACCATCATCTGCGCCGCACCGCTGGCCACCGTCGAAAAAGGTCATGAGGTGGCTCAACGCTGCGGCGGCGAAATCCAGATGGAACTGTTTGGCAACTGGACGCTGGAAGATGCCCGCGCCTGGCACCGCGCTGGCGTTAAGCAGGCGATTTATCACCGCGGACGTGACGCACAGGCCAGTGGGCAACAGTGGGGCGAAGCGGATCTCGCCAGAATGAAGGCCCTCTCCGATATCGGTTTGCAGCTCTCGATTACCGGCGGCATTACCCCCGCCGACCTGCCGCTGTTTAAGTCAATCAACGTTAAGGCGTTTATCGCCGGGCGTGCCCTGGCAGGCGCAGAACATCCGCCGCAGGTGGCACAGGCATTCCACCAGCAAATCCGCGACATCTGGGGAGAGTAACCATGCGACAGCATCCGTTGGGTATATACGAAAAAGCGCTGCCGAAAGATCTCTCCTGGCCGGAACGTTTAGTTCTGGCGAAAAGCTGCGGGTTTGATTTTGTTGAGATGTCGGTTGATGAGACGGACGAGAGACTATCGCGTCTGGAATGGAATACTACGCAGCGCGCCTCTCTGGTCGAAGCCATGCTGGAGACAGGCGTGTCGATCCCGTCGATGTGTTTGTCCGCCCATCGTCGCTTTCCGTTTGGCAGCCGCGACGAAACCGTGCGTGAACGCGCCCGCGAGATCATGACCAAAGCCATCAGGCTGGCGCGCGATTTGGGCATTCGTACCATTCAACTGGCGGGTTACGACGTTTATTACGAAGAGCATGATGCAGGTACGCAGCAGCGCTTTGCCGAAGGACTGGCATGGGCCGTTGAGCAGGCGGCTGCCGCGCAGGTGATGCTGGCGGTGGAGATCATGGACACCGCCTTTATGAACTCCATCAGCAAGTGGAAAAAGTGGGACGAGATGCTGGCATCCCCATGGTTCAGCGTCTATCCGGACGTCGGCAACCTGAGCGCGTGGGGCAACGACGTTACCGCCGAACTGACGCTGGGTATTGACCGTATCGCGGCTATTCACCTGAAAGACACCCAGCCCGTTACCGCACAAAGTCCCGGACAGTTCCGCGACGTACCGTTTGGCGAGGGCTGCGTCGATTTCGTGAGCGTGTTTTCCACGCTGAAGAAGCTGAACTATCGCGGCGCGTTTCTGGTTGAAATGTGGACCGAAAAAGCAAAAGAACCGGTGCTGGAGATTATCCAGGCACGCCGCTGGATTGAAGCCCGTATGCAGGAAGGAGGCATGACATGTTAGAACAACTCAAAGCCGAGGTGCTGGCGGCCAATCTGGCGCTTCCCGTCCACCGGCTGGTGACATTTACCTGGGGCAACGTCAGCGCCGTTGACCGTGAAAGCGGTCTTATGGCGATTAAGCCTTCCGGCGTGGAATACGACGTGATGACCGCTGAAGATATGGTTATCGTGGATATCGCCACGGGCCAGGTGGTTGAGGGCAGCAAAAAACCCTCATCAGACACGCCAACCCACCTCGCGCTCTATCGCCGTTATCCGGAGATTGGCGGCATTGTCCATACCCACTCACGCCACGCCACAATCTGGTCGCAGGCAGGGTTAGATCTCCCGGCCTGGGGCACCACCCACGCGGACTATTTCTACGGCGCGATACCCTGCACCCGGCTGATGACCACGGCAGAAATTGAGGGTGAATATGAGTACCAGACGGGTGAAGTGATCATTAAAACCTTTGAAGAAAGAGACCTGAGCCCAATGCAGGTTCCGGCGGTACTGGTGCACTCTCACGGCCCGTTTGCGTGGGGCAAAGATGCTGCCGATGCGGTACATAATGCCGTCGTACTGGAAGAGTGTGCCTACATGGGCCTGTTCTCGCGCCAGCTTGCACCGCAGCTACCGGACATGCAGCAGGCGCTGCTCGACAAGCATTATCTGCGCAAGCACGGTGCGAATGCCTATTACGGCCAGTAATTACCCGGAATTAATATGTTCCTTACAGTACCGCCGTTTCCAGACGGCGGGCGTCAGCCCGGTATGTTTAGAGAATATCTGCCGGAAATAGCCAACGTCGTTAAATCCGCATCGGGTGGCAACCTCGGTTATTGACGCTGCATCGCTTAATAACAGCTTTTCTGCTGCCCTGATGCGCTGGCGGTGAATGGCCTCGGTCAGGGTTAAATGAAAGGTTTTACGAAATACCCTACCGAGATAATCGGCATTACAGTGCAACGCTTTTGCCAGCTGCGAGGTGGAAAGCGGCAAATGAAATTGCGTGCGAATAAGCTGTTTGGCTTTCCACGCAATGGCCGTACTCGCTTCATCGCTTTTATCTTCGTAGCCCCGGGAAAGTGAGACCTGCTGTAAAATCAGCAGAACGATGATTTCCAGCGCCACGCTTCGCTGTAACTTTTCCTGTTCGCTCAGGAATTGTCGAAATAGCGCGGTGACATATTGCGGATCCCTGACAACGCAATATTGCTCTATTCCGAGCGGAACCGCCTGCGGCAGGGATTCATTAACGCGCTCAATATCAAAGTGCAGCCAGTAGAAGCGCAGATCTCCCGGAAAGTCTTCTGTCCCCACGTGTCGACGGCCCGGCCACAGCAGTAAACTCTCGCCCGCTTTTACCTCAAACACCCTGTCGTCTTCCTGAATCGTTAATGTCCCCTTTTCGACAAAGATAATTTCCCACGACGTTAATTTACGCGACGGATGGCGTCCCACGCCCCGGGAAATAAATAACCCTCCGTTTTGTACTTTAATCGGAAGCGCTATGGATAATTCAAGCATAGATATTCACCATTCCGCTTTTATCTCCGCATTAATTGCGTTTATTTATTGAATAATAACAAATAGTGCCAGCGCTGCTCGATCGAACTCACATTTTCATCATCAGGTCGGAATCGTCATCTTTTTATACTTTTCCCTTCCCTTGTTGGCATAGCCGTTCAATGCAGAATAAAAGAGGTACCTTGCAAAAAATAATAAAATTCGATTACCGAGGAGTGACCTGATGACTTCCACACCGATTACAAAGTCTGATGTTGCACAGCGGGCGAGAGATGACCGTTTATCCATTCGCGAAAAAATAGGCTATGGCCTCGGCGATGCGGGCGGAACGGTGATTACCTGCTTAATTATGAATTTTCTTACCTTTTTCTATACCGACGTTTTTGGCCTGACCCCCGCGCTGGTGGGGACACTGTTTATTGCGCTGCGCGTGTTTGACGCCATTTCCGATCCGGTGATGGGGGTTATTGCCGACCGCACGCAGAGCCGCTGGGGGCGTTTTCGTCCCTGGCAACTGTGGGTGGCGGTTCCCATCGGGATTATCGGCGTTCTGACCTTTACCGTTCCGGACGCCAGCATGGGGGTCAAAATCGCCTGGGCGTTCGGAACCTATCTGCTCCTGTCCGTAGGTTATACCGCCATCAACGTGCCCTATTGCGCGCTGATCAACACCATGACCACCCGCCACAACGAAGTGATCGCCTGCCAGTCATGGCGCTTTGTGTTGTGCGGCGTCGCGGGGTTTTTGGTCTCGGTTGGGCTGCCGTGGCTGGTCGCAGAGCTGGGGCAAGGTAACACCGCCCGTGGCTACCAGCTTGGGGTCGGCGTGCTGTGCGCCATCGCCGTGATCATGTTCCTGTGCTGCTTCTTCTGGGTACGAGAGCGCGTGCCGCTGGCGCTGATGGGCAAATTCACGCTACGCGAGCATCTCGCGGGCCTGCGTAAGAACGATCAGCTACTGCTGATGCTGGTGATGTCATTTCTGCTGATAAACGTCTTTAACATTCGCGGCGGCGGATACATGTACTTCATCACCTACGTTTTGCAGGGAAGTACCGTTTATACCTCACTGTTTTTCACCATGGTGACCTTTGCGGCGATCCTGGGCGCGGTGATCGTCAATCCGCTGTCCCGGCGTATTGATACCGTCAAACTCTACTATTACACCAACCTGGTGCTGGCCGCTGTTGCCCTGGGTATGTGGTTCCTGCCGGGCGGGCCGGCCCATCAAACGCTCTGGCTGGTCGTCATTCTCAGCAACGGCGTGATCCTGGGCTTTACCCTGCCACTGCACTTCTCCCTGATGGCCTTCGCAGATGACTACGGCGAGTGGAAAAACGGCGTGCGTTCATCAGGTATGAACTTCGCCTTCAATCTGTTTTTCATCAAGCTGGCGTGGGCGTCCAGCGCCGGGATCATCAGCCTGGTGTTCATCGCAGTCGCCTACCAGCCGGGCGCGGGTAACCAGACGCCGGCCTCTTTGCAGGGCATTACCGCCATGGAGACGCTGCTCCCTGCTCTTTTCCACCTGCTGCTGGCGATCTCTATCCGCTGGTGCAGGCTTAATAACCCGATGATGTCGCGCATTGCCACCGATCTGCGCCAGCGTCACGTCTCGTCCTGAGGAGAATGTCATGACCCTAATGGAAGCCAACCTGCATAACCTGAAAATTAACGATCCGTTTCTCGGCCAGTACCAGCGGCTGGTGCGCGACGTGGTGATCCCGTATCAGTGGAATGCGCTGAACGACCGCGTTGCGGATGCGGAGCCAAGCCACGCCATCACCAACTTCCGCATTGCGGCAGGTCTGGAGGACGGGGAGTTTTACGGTATGGTATTTCAGGACAGCGACGTGGCGAAATGGCTTGAGGCCGTGGCGTGGTCGCTGTGCCAAAAACCCGATCCCGAACTGGAACAAACCGCAGATGAGGTGATCGAACTTGTCGCAGCGGCGCAGTGCGAGGACGGCTATCTGAACACCTACTTTACGGTCAAAGCCCCCGGCGAGCGCTGGACCAACCTCGCCGAATGCCACGAGCTTTACTGCGCCGGACACATGATTGAAGCGGGCGTGGCCTGGTTTCAGGGTACCGGAAAGCGCCGCCTGCTGGAGGTCGTCTGTAAGCTGGCGGACCATATCGACAGCGTCTTTGGGCCAGGGGAAAACCAGCTGCATGGTTATCCTGGCCATCCGGAAATTGAGCTGGCGCTGATGCGGCTCTATGACGTCACGCAAGAGCCGCGCTACATGGCGCTGGTGAATTACTTTATTGAGGCGCGCGGCACGACACCCCATTTCTATGATATCGAATACGAGAAGCGCGGCAGAACCTCGCACTGGCATAACTACGGCCCGGCCTGGATGGTCAAAGACAAAGCCTACAGCCAGGCCCACCAGCCGCTTTCAGAACAGCAAACGGCTATCGGCCATGCGGTGCGTTTTGTGTACCTGATGGCGGGCATGGCGCATCTGGCTCGCCTGAGTAACGACGACGGCAAACGCCAGGATTGCCTGCGGCTGTGGAGAAATATGGCCCAGCGCCAGCTGTACATCACGGGCGGGATCGGCTCGCAAAGCAGCGGCGAGGCCTTCAGCAGCGATTACGATCTGCCTAACGATACGGTGTATGCAGAAAGCTGCGCCTCTATCGGCCTGATGATGTTTGCCCGCCGGATGCTGGAGATGGAGGCAGACAGCCAGTATGCCGACGTGATGGAGCGGGCGTTATACAACACGGTGCTGGGCGGAATGGCGCTCGACGGTAAGCATTTTTTCTACGTGAACCCGCTTGAAGTGCATCCCAAAACGCTGGCGTTTAACCATATTTATGACCATGTCAAACCCGTCCGCCAGCGCTGGTTTGGCTGTGCCTGCTGCCCGCCGAACATTGCGCGCGTGCTAACGTCGCTGGGTCATTACATCTATACCCTTCATCCGGAAACGTTATTCATCAATCTGTATGTCGGAAACGACATCGCCGTCCCGGTTGGCGACCAGCAGCTGCAGCTGCGTATCAGCGGAAATTACCCGTGGCATGAGCAGGTTAACATTGAGATTGCCTCGCCCGTCCCGGTCACCCACACGCTGGCGCTCCGGCTGCCGGACTGGTGCGAAAACCCCGAAGTATTGCTGAACGGCGCAGCGGTGACGGGTGAGGTATCGCGTGGCTACCTCTACCTGCGCCGCAGCTGGCTGGAGGGCGATGTGTTAACGCTGACGCTGCCGATGCCGGTTCGTCGGGTGTACGGTAATCCCCAGGTTCGCCAGCAGGCGGGTAAAGTCGCGTTGCAGCGCGGTCCGCTGGTCTATTGCCTAGAGGAAGCAGACAACGGCGCCGGGCTGCACAACCTGTCCCTGCCCGCTGACAGCGAATTCCGTGTTTTTGAAGGAAAAGGCATGTTTGCCCATAAAATGGTGATTCAGGCAGAGGGCATCGCGCGGTGCGCCGCGCAGGCAAATTCAGACGCGCTCTGGCAGTACGATCGCGCCCCGGTACATCGTGAGCCACGCACGCTGACCTTTATTCCGTGGTTTAGCTGGGCTAACCGGGGAGAAGGGGAAATGCGGATTTGGGTCGATGAAGGCTAAATCGCGCTAGCCTGTTGCCCTCTCTCACGAGAGAGGGCGTAAACCGTCACCCGGCTTTCGACATCAAAAACGCCAGGCCACGCCGGTCATCAGCGCGACGCTGTCGTCGCGGTCGATCATCGGGCTGTTCTTGACGTCGTCCGGTAAGACCGTGTATACCGCGCTGGCCGTGATGAACAGGCTTTTTGTCAGCTGATATTTCGCCGCCAGGCCAACGTATGGCGTCCAGCTGTCATTCGCGGTGTAATCATCCAGCCCTGAGCGGCGAGACTCGCTGCCGGATACGCCATAGTAATAGTCGTTATAGCTTTTATCGCTGTAGAACACGCCGACGGAGGGGGTCAGGATCAGGCGTTCCATGCGAATCGGGTGGAAATACGAGATTTCGGCGATCGTGCCGCCGCTTTCATCCATCGCGTCGCCGGAGAGCGCCAGTTTCAGGCTGCCCCAGCGCTCATGACGATAATATGCGCCGCCCAGGAAAGCGGATGCCTTGCGCTCGTCCAGGCGTTTCATCTGGCGGTCGTCATTGTCGTCCGGATCAAAATGCAGGGGCATCCAGGCGGCAGTGAGGCTGAGTTCGTTTTTGTCGTCCTTCCACATAATCCACCCACCGGTGGTTTGACGCACGTAGAAACGATCGCCTTCATAGCTGATTAACGGCACGGCGGTTGTATTTTGGTTATACCCTTTGTAAGGCGATTCATTAAATACCGCCCCCGCCCCGAGAGAAAAACCGCCAGCCATTGCGGAGAATGACGTAAATAACACGGCAGCAATCAGTAAATTATATTTAACAGTCATTCCATGTAATCCATTTATACGCAGGTAAGCGAGGCGCATAATAATGGTTACAAATTTACCAAAGCAACGCGACTGATTATATAATAGTATATCGGCAATGATATAAATGGATACGCAAGATGCTTAACCTGCAGTTAAAGCCGCGAGATTTAAAAATAATTTCTATTATCGCCGCAACGCGCAGCATTGGGGATGCCGCCGCTCTGCTGGGGATGGCGCAGGCCAACGTCAGCAAATATCTCTCTGATTTTGAAAACCGCATTGGTCTAAAGGTGTTTGAACGCACCACGCGCCAGCTCGCGCTCACGCCGTTCGGCGAGGCGCTGTTGCCCTACATCAATGCGTCACTGGATAAGAACAACCAACTCGTTAATTTCATTGCTGATTATAAACATGAGAAGCGAGGAAAAGTGACGATATACGCCCCGACGGGCATTGTGACCTACCTGGCGCGCAACGTTATCCACCTTATTGAAGGCATTGGCGACATCCGCCTCTCGTTGAAAACCTATAATCTTGAGCGCAGTGAATTCTCCGAGGGTGTCTCTTTTCCCGACGACTGTGATATTTTAATTACCTACACTCCACCAAAAGATGAAAGTTTAGTGGCAACGGTGTTGAGAAAGTATTCTGTTACGGCGTTTGCAACGGTCGATTACTTAAAAAAACATCCCATTAATAGCCCGCAGGATTTAAAAGATCACTCCTGCATTCTCATCGATTCGATGATGGTTAATGAGGCCAATATCTGGCCTTTCCGCGTCCCTGGCAGTAACGACATCTGTGATTATAAAGTCACCGGCAATTATATTTGCGATAATACCCAAACCGCGCTGGAGCTGGCCCGTAATAATCTGGGCATTGTTTTTGCCCCGAAAGTGAGCCTGAAAAGCGAGTTAACGCAAGGGACGCTCGTCCCCTGCTTTCCACACCAGGACGAGTGGTGGCTCGATCTCACCGCCATTTTCAAAAAGCGCGAGTACCAGCCCTGGCGCGTCCAGTACGTCCTGGACGCCATTCTTGACTGCCTGCGCCAGCAACTGGTTCAGGCCACCCCCGGGCGGCCTGAACAGGATGATTAGAACAGCCCTAACGGTTTATCGGAGTAACTGACCAGCAGGCATTTCGTCTGCTGATAGTGTCCCAGCATCATCTTGTGGGTTTCCCGCCCAATGCCTGACTGCTTATAGCCCCCGAAGGCCGCATGCGCCGGATAGGCATGATAGCAGTTGGTCCACACGCGTCCCGCCTGAATGCCGCGCCCCATCTTATAGGCCAGATTACCGTTACGGCTCCATACACCAGCCCCTAAGCCGTACTGGGTGTCGTTGGCGATTTCAAGCGCCTCCTCCATGGTTTTGAAGGTGGTCACGGCCAGCACCGGGCCGAAAATCTCCTCCTGGAAGACGCGCATGCTGTTCTTGCCAGACAGGATCGTTGGCTCAAGATAGTAGCCCTCCTGCAGATCGCCGCCCAGAAGCTTACGACGGCCACCGGTCAGCACATCGGCACCCTCTTTTTTACCGATATCGATGTAGTTAAGGATGGTTTCCAGCTGCCCGTGGGAAACCTGCGCGCCCATCTGCGTCACGCTATCCAGCGGATTGCCGCTGCGAATCGACTCTACGCGCCGGATCGCCCGCTCCATAAAGCGCTCATAAATCGATTCCTGAACCAGCGCCCGGCTGGGGCAGGTACACACTTCGCCCTGGTTGAAGGCGAACAGCGCAAACCCCTCCAGCGCCTTATCGAAGAAGGCGTCTTCCTCATCCATCACGTCGGCAAAGAAGATATTCGGCGACTTCCCGCCCAGCTCCAGCGTAACCGGGATGATGTTCTGGGTCGCATACTGCATGATCTGCTGGCCCACTTCCGTCGACCCGGTAAAGGCCACCTTGGCGATGCGTTTTGAGGTCGCCAGGTATTCGCCAATTTCGCCCCCTGCGCCGTTGACCACGTTGATGACGCCCGGCGGCAACAGATCGCCAATCACCTCCATCAGCAATAGCACGGAGAGCGGCGTTAAGCGTGCAGGCTTGAGCACCACGCAGTTGCCCGCTGCCAGCGCGGGGGCCATTTTCCAGCTCGCCATCAGCAGCGGGAAGTTCCACGGAATGATCTGCCCCACCACCCCTAGCGGCTCGTGGAAGTGATACGCCACGGTGTCGCTGTCGACCTCGCTGATGCCGCCCTCCTGGGCGCGGATGCAGGAGGCAAAATAGCGGAAGTGGTCGATCGCCAGCGGAACGTCTGCCGCCATGGTTTCGCGGATCGGCTTACCGTTATCCCAGGTTTCCGCTGTCGCCAGCAGCTCCAGGTTTTGCTCCATCCGGTCGGCGATTTTAAACAGGATAGCAGCCCGATCCTGCACAGAGGTCTGCCCCCACTTATCCTTAACCTTATGCGCCGCATCCAGCGCCAGATCGATATCACGCTTGCCGGAGCTGGCAATTTCACACAGCGGCTGCCCGGTGACGGGCGTCAGGTTGGAATAGTATTCGCCGTCGACGGGGGCCACCCAGTCGCCGCCGATAAAGTTGTCATAACGGGGTTTTAGCTTAAGAGGAAAACCATACTCGCCAGGCTGAATGCGCGATGAGGGAGGATTATTTGTCATGACCGTCTCCTTGCTGTTGGTGTACATCAAGGGTAGTTCCGGCTGGCTATTTTCTCGCCAGCCGGTGACGGGTTTACGAGCCGTATCACGGATTACCGTACTTTACGTTTCGTTTCTGCCGCTGAGCCATACTTAATAGCTTAAAGGCTCATGAGGAACGATGCGATGCAGCTATTTATTGGCTTTGACGTGGGCGGAACCCACATCAAACACGGCGTGATTGATGAAAACGGCAAGGAACTGACATCTGAGGAGTACGACACCCCGGAGGATGAAGCATCCTTTAAACAGAAATGGAAAGCGGTGGTGGAAGCGTATCAGCAGGAGCATGACGTTGTCGGCATCGGGGTGAGCTTTCCAGGCCATATCAATCACCATACCGGCGAAGCGGCGAAAGCAGGCGCGCTTGAGTATCTTGACGGCAAAAACCTGTGTGCGCTTTTTGCAGAGCTGACCGACCTGCCCGTGACCATCGAAAACGACGCCAACTGCGCGGCGCTGGGCGAACGCTGGCAAGGGGCGGGGAAAGATTACGAGCATTTCGTCTGCATCACCATCGGCACGGGTATCGGCGGCGGGATCGTGATGGAAGGCGACCTTTATCGCGGCTCGCACTATCGGGCGGGTGAATTTGGCGTGCTTCCCGTCGGCAATAACGGCGAATGCATGCACGAGGTGGCATCTGCCAGCGGCCTGATGAAGGCCTGCAGCCGCGCGTTACGGCTCAGCGAAGACGAAATGCCCCACGGTGAAGAGCTGTTTAAACGTATGGATAGCGACGTTCATCTGCGTGAGGCCATTGAAGAGTGGGCGCATTTTTTGTCCCGCGGCGTCTACAGCGTGATCTCCATGTTTGATCCGCAGGCGGTGCTGATTGGCGGCGGCATCAGCGAGCAGGAGAAAGTCTATCTCCTGCTCGATAAGTATTTACAGCGTTTTGAGGAGTGGGAGGCGCTCAAGGTGCCGATCCTGCCGTGTAAACTGGGCAATCAGGCGGGCCGCCTGGGCGCCGTCTGGCTGGCAAAGCAGAACCGCACTTAACGCGACTCACCCTGTACCGGGAACAGCTGCGCGTCGCGAAGCAGATGATCGTTGCCCCGACGACGCGTAAAGCCTGTCCGGTTGAAATATTCGAGGATCTGAATCGCCAGCTTGCGCCCCACGTTCAGCTGGTCGCGGAAGTCCGCCGCACAGGTTGACCCCTGCACCCGATCGCGATGGCGGATCAGGTTTGCAAACGCCAGAATGCGATCGTTGCGGTAATAACGATCTTTCACGATCGCCACAATCAGCCCCTGCTGCGCCGCATGGCGTAAGACCTGACGCATGGTCTGCTCGTCAGTGTGGGTTTCTCGCGCAAGATCGCGCACCCACCACGGCTCATCGCCGAACAACGACGCCGCTTTTTGCCATATCGCCTCTTGCTCGGCGGTGAAGCCGGCTTTGTGTTCCGGCAGGTGCAGCCAGCCGTGGTGGCTTTTGATCGCGCCGCTTTCGCGCATTTTTTCAATCAGCAGCAGCACCAGCGCTTCATCTTCCATCGGCAGCGCCATGCGACGCAGGCGCTCGCGCCCCGGACCGGGTTCATCCTGATGCTGCTGGTGGTATGTGGCAAGCGTGTTCAACACTTTACGCTGCCAGCGTGCTGCGACCGGGGCATTGAGCAGGCTGTTTCCGGCCTGGATAAAGCCCTCTTCCTGCGTCAGTTCCCCCAGGCTTTCACCGTTCAGCTGGCGCGCCCACGCGAAATCACTCAGGTTTACCGCGCCGCGTTCGAGATGCGTCAGCAGCGCGGCTTTATCATCGTCGGCTTGCTCCAGCGCCGCCAGCCATTGCAGGTATTCCGGCTTACGCTTCCCGCGACGGGGCGGATCCAGCGTCACCACCCGCGCCCCGGCCAGCGTTTCCCGCGCCGAGATGTCGCGCAGCACCAGGCGGTCGTTATCCGCGAGCCACAGCGGGGAATCAAGTACAAGCTCGGCGAGGTTGTTTTCCAGCAGCGACACCCGCCCGGTAATATGGCTGGCGGCGTGATGGATGTGCAACGGCTGCCACTGCGTCAGCGGCGTGAAGCTGTGCAGAGAGACAATGACCCGCTCAGACGGCTCCGGTGGCGCAGCGGATAGCAGCCAGTCGCCACGGTTAAGGCGGTCTTTTTCAGCATCGCCCGCAATGTTCAGCGCGATGCGCTGCCCGGCATGGGCGTGTTCCACCGGTTGATTCTGGGCATGCAGACCACGCACGCGCATCGGCTTATTCACGCCCGTCAGCCAGAGCGTATCGCCGACGTTCACTTCGCCGCTCAGCGCGGTGCCTGTGACCACCAGACCCGCCCCTTTGACGGTAAACGCCCGGTCGATGGCCAGGCGAAAGCGGTGATGGCTCGCGCGCTGGCGCGACGGCAGCTGCTGCAAATGGTCGCGCAGGGCATCAATCCCGCGCCCCTCGGTCGCCACGGTGACAAAAAGCGGCGCATCGGCAAAACCGTATTCGCGCAGCACGCCCTGCACCTGCTCCCTGACCTCGTCCCTGCGTGCGTCATCCACGCGGTCGGCTTTGGTGAGGGCAACGGTGAGCTGCGGATTGCCCGTGAGCTGTAGGATCGCCAGATGTTCGCGGGTTTGCGCCATCACGCCGTCATCGCAGGCCACCACCAGCAGCGCATGATCGATGCCGCCGACCCCGGCCAGCATATTCGACAAAAACTTTTCGTGCCCCGGCACATCAATAAAGCCCAGCACGCGACCATCCGGCTGCGGCCAGTAGGCATAGCCCAGATCGATGGTCATGCCGCGTTTTTTCTCTTCCGGCAGGCGGTCAGCATTCACGCCGGTAATGGCCTGCAGCAGGGTGGTTTTTCCGTGGTCAACGTGACCGGCGGTGGCAATAATCATTTCAACAGCATCTCCAGAAACTGCTCTTCATCTTCAAGACAGCGTAGGTCTAACCACATGCGTCCGTCGTATATGCGTCCGATAACCGGCGCAGGCAGCGCACGCCAGCGGGCCGATAACGCCTCAAGCTGGCTGCCGCGTCCGTCGCGTGGTGTAAACGTCAGCGCGGCGCTCGGCAGTCTGTCTACCGGCAGCGAGCCGCTGCCAATCTGCGACTGGCAAGATTCAACGCGCACGTCAAACCCGGCATAGTACGGGGCAACCTGCGACAGCAGTAGCTCGCCCTGCGCACGAATCGAGGCGGCATCCCGCGCCAGCAGACGCAGCGTTGGCAGCCGTTCGGCCAGCTTCTCCGGGTGGAGGTAGAGCCGCAGCGTCGCTTCAAGCGCTGCAAGAGTCATTTTGTCGGCACGCAGCGCGCGCTTGAGCGGATGCTGTTGCAGCTTCGCAATAAGCTCACGTTTGCCGACGACGATCCCGGCCTGCGGCCCGCCCAGCAGCTTATCGCCGGAGAAGCTCACCAGACTTACGCCTGCCGCAATCGTCTCCTGCACCATCGGCTCTTTCGGCAGCCCGTACTGGCTTAAATCCACCAGCGAACCGCTGCCGAGATCGGCAATAACCGGCACGTTCAGTTCACGCCCGATAGCGGCCAGTTCGGCCTCGTCGACCGTTTTAGTGAAACCTTCAATATGGTAATTGCTGGTGTGTACCTTCATCAGCAGCGCGGTATTTTCGTTGACCGCCGCGCGATAATCTTTTGCATGGGTGCGATTGGTGGTGCCCACTTCGTGCAGCGTACAGCCCGCCTGACGCATGACGTCCGGGATGCGGAACGCACCGCCAATCTCCACCAGCTCGCCACGCGAGACCACCACCTCTTTGCCGCTGGCCGTCGCTGCCAGCATCAGCAGCACAGCCGCCGCGTTGTTATTCACGATGCAGGCGTCTTCGGCACCGGTGAGCTGGCAGAGCAAATCCGCCAGCGCCCGATCGCGATGGCCCCGGCCAGCGCCATCCAGATCATACTCCAGCGTGACCGGCGAACGCATGGCCTGAGCAACCGCCGCGACCGCCTCTTCGGCCTGCTGCGCACGACCCAGGTTGGTATGCAGCACCGTTCCCGTCAGGTTAAACACCGGACGCAGAGCACCCTGCGCGTTAGCCGACAGCCGCCGTTCCGCCTCCTGCCCCCAGTCCGCGCACCAGTCCGGTAAGGCATTCTCTGCCTGAATATGTTCCCGCACCTCTTCCTGAAGCAGACGCAGCATATCGACCGTCGCGGTATGGCCGAAACGGTCGACGACGGTTAAGAAGTGGGGATCACGCAGAAGCCGATCGGTAGCAGGAATGTGGCTGTAGAGAGAACGATGAGTAGTCATGGATGCGCCCGGCGAATGGATATCATCCCCCCTCCCGACGGGAGAGGGAGTTAACATGGGAGGGATTGTAACGCCTCTGGCCGCTAAGTGTTATAACCCGCATCAAGCCTTTGGCGGTTCGGTACGGGCAAAGCTTTCGCGCTGGAAAAGGGTCTCAGCGAGCTTCACCAGCAGCGGACGGTCTACGCACCAGCCAGGCGAAACCCGGCGGAAGTTGAGGTAGCCAATGGCGCAGGCGATAGCAATGGTTCCCAGGTTGAGATCGTCATTCTGAATTTTCCCGTCCCGGATCAGCTGTTCACAATGGTCCAGGCTGCGGCTGATTTTTTCCCGCTGACGCAGCAGCTCCGTTTCCGACTGCTGGGCTGCTGGCCTTGCCTGCTCGCGCACGGAGGCAAGTGCCGCGTCCATAATGCCGTCCGCCAGGGCTTCTGTTTGCTTCATCGCCAGCGCCGCTTTCGGATCGGCTGGCAGCATCGCGGGCGCGATCCCCAGCAGTTCGATGTATTCCGCAATAATCGGGGAATCAAACCAGCATTCGCCCTCATCCGTCACCAGCGCCGGGACTTTTCCCAGAGGATTGTACTGCGCCACGCCGTTTTCGGCGTTGTAAGGCTGTTCATTTACGAATTCAAACGCAATCCCTTTCTCCAGCAGGAGAATTGAAATTTTACGCACGAAGGGACTGGTATAGCTGCCGACGAGTTTCATTGCCTGATCCTTGATGCCGCGAAAAACGTCAGTATGGAACAATCAATGGAAAAAGGCAGGTATGCGTATCGCATTCCTGCCCGTGAAGATCAGTGATCGAGGTAGAGATAGTGCATCCAGCTGGTCATCCGCAGCAGCACTTTACGCATCACGGAGACGTGCGCGAAGTGATCGGAGTAAACCGCCACCTGGGCATAGATGCCATCGGGAAGGGCATCAACCTGAGCGTCCGGCTTAAGTTCGATCAGCGCAAGGACACCATCCGAGCCGGGCACGACTGACAGCGATTGCAGTGCGCCCTGTGCCTGGTATGAGCCACCGGGAACCACGGGCAGGATCCCGGTGAGTTTACCGGTGAATACCTGCCCCGGCAGCGCGTTAAAGACCACCTCGGCCTCATCGCCCGGCTTCAGGCGCAGCAGCGAGTTCTGGCGGAACTGCGCGACAATCTGACGTTTTTGTTCAGGGATAAAGACCATCACCGGGCGCAGCGGCAGCGCCGCCGCATACGTCCCCGGGCGGATCAGCACCTGCGTCACGTAGCCATTGCTCGGCGCACGCACGGTGGTCTGATCAAGGTTGTATTTGGCTTCAGCCAGCTGTGCGCGCAGGGACACAATCTGCGACTGCTCTCCATTCACCACGCTGTCTAATTGGCTTTGGATCTGCATCTGCTCGGCCACAGTGCCTTTAACCATCGCGTCCTGAGCCAGATAATTTTGCCGCGCATTATCAATGTCGCTTTCAGAGAAAGGGTTAACCTTTGCCCGGCTGCCTTTCAGGTAGCGCTGATAGTCTTTATACAGACGGTCACGCTCAGCGGAGACGCGGGTGGTATTGGCCTGCGCTTCAGAGAGCTGTGCTTTTAACACGCTGATATTGTAGGTGGCGGTCACCAGGTCCGCCTGAAGCCGGTCGACGCGCGCCTGATAACGTACCGGGTCGAGCGTAAATAACACCTCACCTTTTTTAATGAGCTGGTTAGTTTTATCCGTGACGTTATTGACCACGCCCGTGACCTGCGGGGTAATCGGAATAGAGATAACGGCTTTTTGCGCCGTATATGTATAGGGGTGGTTATAATTCATTAATAAGATAAGGCCAGCAACAATAAACACACCG
Organism: Enterobacter sp. V87_3; assembly: GCF_029967835.1. Lineage (NCBI taxonomy): Bacteria > Pseudomonadati > Pseudomonadota > Gammaproteobacteria > Enterobacterales > Enterobacteriaceae > Enterobacter > Enterobacter sp. V87_3. Next base: position 68,240 of record NZ_JASCAM010000025.1, read on the forward strand.
CCCAACGCCGCCGTGGCGAGCGTCCATTGATTTACCGGAATTCGAAATATTTTAAAAATGGCCCAGGCAAATGCCACGTAAGTCAGGATAATTAATAAATCCATGATTAGCGCTCCCGCGTAGTCTTTTCAGCCGGGACGAGCACTGAAGCCAGTTTTTGCTCAAGGTGAGCGACGCGTTTAGCCAGGGCTTCGACATCCGGGGCCCGCTCGGGAGGCTGCATGTGGTTCTGCATCCCCCAGCCGCGCTCTGGCTGGTATAGCGTGGCCCAAATCCACAGAAACGGCCAGATGGCATGGAGGGTAAACAGGCTGATCCACCCGGCCGTGTGGATGGCATCGGCATGGGGATGGTTACGCTTTTTGGCCATGTTATAAGGAATATCATGAATGGCAATGATTCCATAAAACAGAACCAGAAAGACAAAAATCAATACGCCCAGCGCAAAATAGTTGAGAAACATAATTTCCTCACTCACACGACGACAACGCATTAATGTAATAAAAAGGTATGCACGCAAATTAATTCATTAGACATCACTTTCAGAAATGATATTTATGAGCCGGGGAGTGGTTTTTTTATATCTCCATGCAAGTTTATCAGCGTGTCAAAATACAGGCTGAATAATCGTCATATAAACTTACATTATGAGCGTAATCCAGGTTTCGCCTTTTCGCCATACCACAAAAAGAGTGTCTCGTTTAGCTTTGGGTGTGATCGGCCATTTAAGGCAAACCTGAATGCAGAGTTGATGGCCGATCGCATCAGGACAAATCTGCATGCAAATATTTTGTGAATTCAATCACAATAACAAAACAAACACGCGGCGAGCAAATGTGATGCGAATCACAAAATGCTGGGTATTTTGCTTACTTTATGCCCGTTGTATTTTTTTTATGCACGCGTTATGTGATCGCGATCACTTCATTAAATGGCATACCCCCTACATTTACGTGATTGAGATCACACAAATTTTCGTTGTCTGGACAGTTGAACGATTCAATGCCAGATTTCACAGCATCAGAACAGGGCCCGGCTACCTCTGCCGCCGCACATTAACGATAAACCTCGGGCCGTAAGCCTAAGCGTAAACATAAGAAGGGGTGTTTTATGTCATCCGATTTCAAGATCAAAGTTCAAAGCTTTGGTCGTTTTCTCAGCAACATGGTGATGCCAAATATCGGCGCGTTTATCGCGTGGGGTATTATCACCGCATTGTTTATTCCGACAGGGTGGTTGCCTAACGAAACGCTGGCGAAACTTGTTGGCCCAATGATTACCTATCTGCTGCCGCTGCTCATCGGTTATACCGGTGGTCGTCTGGTCGGCGGAGATCGCGGTGGCGTAGTGGGTGCCATTACGACCATGGGCGTGATCGTCGGCGCGGATATGCCGATGTTCCTCGGCGCGATGATTGCCGGTCCTCTGGGCGGCTGGGCGATTAAGAAATTCGACGTCTGGGTGGATGGCAAGATCAAGTCCGGCTTCGAAATGCTGGTGAACAACTTCTCTGCGGGCATCATCGGGATGATCCTCGCAATTCTGGCGTTCCTCGGCATTGGCCCTGCGGTTGAAGTTCTGTCCAAAATTCTGGCGGCAGGTGTTAACTTCATGGTGGCGCACGACATGCTGCCGCTGGCGTCTATCTTTGTTGAACCGGCGAAAATCCTGTTCCTCAACAACGCCATTAACCACGGTATCTTCTCCCCGCTGGGTATCCAGCAGTCGCATGACCTTGGCAAGTCCATCTTCTTCCTGATTGAAGCGAACCCGGGTCCGGGTATGGGCGTTCTGCTGGCGTATATGTTCTTTGGTCGCGGCAGTGCAAAACAGTCTGCGGGCGGCGCGGCAATCATCCACTTCCTGGGCGGTATCCACGAAATTTACTTCCCGTACGTGCTGATGAACCCACGTCTGATCCTGGCCGTTATCCTCGGCGGTATGACTGGCGTGTTCACGCTGAGCGTGCTGGGTGGTGGTCTGGTTTCTCCAGCTTCTCCAGGCTCTATCCTGGCGGTACTGGCGATGACCCCGAAAGGCGCTTACTTCGCTAACATTGCGGCTATCTGTGCGGCGATGGCGGTCTCCTTTGTGGTCTCGGCTATCCTGCTGAAAACCAGCAAAGTGAAAGAAGAAGACGATATCGAAGCGGCAACCCGTCGTATGCATGACATGAAAGCAGAATCCAAAGGCGCAACGCCGCTGGCGGCTGGCGATGTCTCTAACGACCTGAGCCACGTACGTAAAATCATCGTTGCCTGCGACGCCGGTATGGGTTCCAGCGCAATGGGTGCAGGCGTACTGCGCAAGAAAGTGCAGGATGCGGGCCTGACCAATATCTCCGTCACCAACAGCGCGATCAACAGCCTGCCGCCGGACGTTGACCTGGTGATTACGCACCGCGATCTGACCGAGCGTGCGATGCGCCAGGTGCCTCAGGCACAGCACATTTCGCTGACCAACTTCCTCGACAGCGGCCTGTACGCCAGCCTGACCGAACGTCTGGTTGCTGCGCAGCGTCACGAAGATAATGAAGTGAAAGTGCGTACCAGCCTGCAGGACAGCTTTGACGAGAGCAATGCGCACCTGTTCAGACTGGGCGCGGAAAACATCTTCCTTGGCCGTACCGCTGCCACGAAAGAAGACGCCATTCGCTTCGCGGGTGAGCAGCTGGTTGCTGGCGGGTACGTTCAGCCAGAATACGTTGAAGCGATGCTGGAACGTGAAAAACTGACGCCAACCTACCTCGGCGAATCCATTGCGGTTCCACACGGTACGGTTGAAGCGAAAGACCGCGTGCTGAAAACCGGCGTCGTGTTCTGCCAGTATCCACAGGGCGTACGCTTCGGTGAAGAAGAAGATGACATCGCCCGTCTGGTGATTGGTATCGCCGCTCGCAACAACGAGCACATCCAGGTGATTACCAGCCTGACCAACGCCCTGGACGACGACACCGTCATCGAGCGTCTGGCCAACACCACCAGCGTAGAAGAAGTGCTGGCGCTGTTGAACAAGTAAGTCTGTTCTCTTCCCTCTCCCCGTTGGGGAGAGGGCTAGGGTGAGGGGAAAAGTTCCTCACCCCAGCCCTCTCGGGTAAAAACATTAATGAAGGTTAACACTATGAAAGCATTACATTTTGGCGCAGGTAATATCGGTCGTGGTTTTATCGGCAAACTGCTGGCAGACGCAGGCATTACGCTGACATTCGCCGATGTGAACCAGGTGGTGCTCGACGCCCTGAATGCCCGTCATAGCTACCAGGTCCACGTTGTCGGCGAAAACGAACAGGTTGAGACGGTGTCTGGCGTGGATGCGGTGAGCAGCATTGGCGACGAGGTTATCGACCTTATCGCCCACGTTGACCTGGTCACCACCGCCGTCGGCCCGGTTGTGCTGGAGCGCATTGCCCCTGCCGTGGCAAAAGGCCTGGCAAAACGTAAAGAGCAGGGCATTGAAACGCCGCTAAACATTATCGCCTGTGAGAACATGGTGCGCGGCACCACGCAGCTGAAAGCTCACGTTATGGCCGCCGTGGCGGACGAAGACAAGACCTGGGTTGAGGCGCACGTCGGTTTTGTTGATTCCGCCGTGGACCGCATCGTTCCGCCGTCAGAATCGGCCACCCACGATCCGCTGGAAGTCACCGTTGAAACCTTCAGCGAGTGGATCGTTGATAAAACCCAGTTTAAAGGCGCGCTGCCGACCATTCCGGGAATGGAATTAACCGACAATCTGATGGCATTTGTCGAGCGTAAACTCTTCACGCTTAACACCGGGCATGCTATAACCGCGTACCTCGGCAAATTGGCCGGTCATCAGACCATCCGTGATGCAATCCTTGATGAGAACATCCGTACGGTGGTGAAAGGCGCAATGGAAGAGAGCGGCGCAGTGCTGATTAAACGCTACGGTTTTGATGCCGATAAGCATGCAGCCTACATTCAGAAAATCCTCGGACGTTTTGAGAATCCGTACCTGAAAGATGACGTCGAGCGCGTGGGACGTCAGCCTCTGCGCAAACTGAGCGCGGGCGACCGTCTAATTAAGCCACTGCTGGGCACGCTGGAATACGGTCTGCCGCATGCCAACCTAATGAAAGGGATTGCCGCCGCAATGCACTATCGCAGCGAGCAGGACCCGCAGGCACAGGAACTGGCGCAACTGATTGGCGATGAAGGCCCTCAGGCTGCGCTGGCGCAGATCTCTGGTCTGGACGCCAACAGCAACGTGGTTGTGGAGGCGGTTAACGCTTATAACGCAACCAAATGATGCAGAATGCGGCGCAGGTTAGCCTGCGCCCAAATTACAGATTGTCAGATATGCAGGCAATAATGGAACAAACCCAGGCCTTTGAAAATCGTGTGCTTGAGCGTCTGAATGCTGGCAAAACCGTACGAAGCTTCCTGATTGCTGCCGTCGAGTTACTGACCGAGGCAGTGAACATCCTGGTGCTTCAGGTGTTCCGCAAAGACGACTACGCGGTAAAATATGCTGTAGAACCGTTACTGGACGGCGACGGACCGCTGGGCGATTTATCGGTGCGCCTGAAGCTGATCTACGGTCTTGGCGTGCTGAGCAGGCCCGAGTATGAAGATGCCGAGCTGCTGATGGCGTTGCGCGAAGAGTTAAATCATGACGGTAATGAATACGCCTTTACCGATGATGAGATCCTCGGGCCGTTCGGCGAGCTGCACTGCGTGACCGCCCTGCCCCCGGCACCCCACTTCGATAACAGCGATCCTGAGCTGTATGCGATGCAAAAGCTGCGTTATCAGCAAGTTGTTCGCTCTACCATGGTCCTTTCCCTGACTGAGCTGATTTCACGAATCAGCTTAAAAAAAGCGTTTCAGAAGTAAGCCTGCGCACTTTGTTGTATCCTTCCCGGTAAATCCCCCGAATTTAGAGTATGTGTTATGAAAGAAGTTGAAAAGAACGAGATTAAACGCTTGAGCGACCGTCTGGATCTGATCCGTCACCAGATGGCGGGCCTCTCGCTGGTTGATTCCGCCGAGAAGTACGCCGAACTGGAAAAAGAGGTCACTAAGCTGGAAGCAGAAATCGAGCGCCTGCGCGAAGTTAAAGGCCAGAAGCTGAGCAAAGAAGCGCAGAAGCTGATGGATATGCCGCACCGCCGCGCGATCACCAAAAAAGAGCAGGCCGACATGGGCAAGCTGAAGAAAAGCGTCCGTGGCCTGGTGGTGGTTCACCCGATGACTGAACTTGGCCGTGAAATGGGCCTGAAAGAGATGACGGGCTTTTGTAAGACGGCATTCTGATTTCATAGCATGCTTCAGCCACCCAATGCATTCCCATCCAGAATGCATTGGGTTTCTTATTGCTCAACATCTCCCGCTGGCTTCCTGTTAAAGCCAACGCGTAGTATCAAAATCGTTCCATCTAAAAGCACAACTACTTCACCTGTGTTAAATCCGATTCTGTCCTCCTGGTATAAAAATAACTTTAAAAGCAACACACGTATTTTTATTTAAAATAAAACTTCAAAAAAACGATTTCCCCAAATATCCATGAGTTGGTCCTCTTTCAGCGAGAGGGATAAGGCCAATGTTGCTCTTAACGTAATATTAATGAGTGATGAAATTCACGTTTTAAGGCTATAAAGCGTTTTCGAGTGAGAAAAAGAAAAGTACTTGGATAACCGGCCAGCATACCTCGATAACCTGCCAGAGCATCTTCGCCAGCGAGTGATGGTATGTAACCATCCTGATGATATTGAGGCTTTTTCTGATATGATAATTCAGAAAACAACGTTTTTAAGGAGCTAAAATGCGCCAGAGAATAATCGTGTGTCCTGTTATCCAAAATAACGGTGAGTTTCTGCTTTGTAAAATGGCATCGGACCGTGGGGTTTTTCCGGGACAGTGGGCGCTGCCTGGCGGTGGCATGGAACCGGGTGAAACGATGGAAACCGCGCTAAGGCGTGAAATCATGGAAGAATTGGGTGAAGAGCTTAATATCACTGACATTCGACCGTGGGCATTCCGTGACGATACTCGAACTAAAACCTATCAGGACGGCACTACTGAAGAAATTTATATGATTTATCTTATCTTTGATTGTATTAGTGCTAACCGAAAAATTACCTTCAATGAAGAATTCCAGGAAATCACCTGGGTGTCCCCTGAAAAACTAAAAGACATGGACTTAAACGAAGCGACCCGGATCACCTTTACGCAAAAAGGACTTATTTAACGGGTATCCCCTTGTCTATTGTGTGCGGGGTAAGCTAGCCCAAGCCTTACCCCGCACAAAATTGGCCCAACCAATCCCCCTTTTGACTGTCCACTGGTTCACACTTCTGCCATTACCGCTCACAAAACCATTGCTCACACATAACATTTGATTAACCATTTGTTGTCATTAACCCTACATCACCTTATTGGCAGGACCACTTTTACACTGACGGTGACGCAGAGATGAGCACAGACTCACCGCCGAACCGATCGTGTGGTCCTCTGGAGACCTGCATGAGCCTCTGGCAACAAAACTACGATCCGGCCGGGAATATCTGGCTGTCTAGCCTGATCGCATCGCTTCCGATCCTGTTCTTCTTCTTCGCGCTGATTAAGCTCAAGCTGAAGGGCTACCTTGCCGCAACCTGGACCGTGGCCATCGCCCTGCTGGTGGCGTTGTTCTTTTACAAAATGCCGGTCGACCGCGCGCTGGCGTCGGTCGTGTATGGCTTTTTCTACGGCCTGTGGCCGATAGCCTGGATCATCATCGCGGCGGTGTTTGTCTATAAAATCTCGGTGAAAACCGGGCAGTTCGACATTATCCGCTCGTCGATTCTTTCCATCACGCCTGACCAGCGCCTGCAGATGCTGATTGTCGGTTTCTCGTTCGGGGCGTTCCTCGAAGGGGCGGCAGGCTTCGGTGCGCCGGTGGCGATTACCGCCGCGCTGCTGGTCGGTCTGGGCTTTAACCCGCTGTATGCCGCTGGCCTGTGCCTGATTGTGAACACCGCGCCGGTAGCGTTTGGCGCGATGGGGATTCCGATTCTGGTCGCCGGGCAGGTCACCGGGCTGGACAGCTTCGAGATCGGCCAGATGGTTGGCCGCCAGCTGCCGTTCCTCACCATCATCGTGCTGTTCTGGATCATGGCGATTATGGACGGCTGGCGCGGCGTGAAGGAGACCTGGCCTGCGGTGATGGTCGCGGGCGGCTCTTTCGCTATCGCCCAGTATCTTAGCTCTAACTTCCTCGGCCCAGAGCTGCCGGACATTATCTCTTCGCTGGTGTCGCTGGTGTGCCTGACGCTGTTCCTCAGACGCTGGCAGCCGGTGCGTATTTTCCGCTTTGCCGATATGGGCGCGTCCCAGGTCGATCAAACCCTGGCGCGTACGGGGTATACCCCAGGGCAGATTATTCGCGCGTGGTCGCCGTTCCTGTTCCTGACCGCTACCGTAACGCTGTGGAGCATTCCGCCGTTTAAAGCCCTCTTCGCCCCGGGCGGCGCGCTGTACGACATGGTGATTAACATCTCTGTACCGTTCCTCGACAAGATGGTCGCCCGCATGCCGCCGGTGGTTCACGATGCCACGCCGTATGCGGCGGTCTACAAGTTCGACTGGTTCTCCGCTACCGGTACGGCCATCCTGTTTGCCGCTATCCTTTCCATTGTGTGGCTGCGCATGAAGCCTGCCGCCGCGGTGCAGACGTTTGCCAGCACGCTGAAAGAGCTGGCGCTGCCGATTTACTCCATCGGGATGGTGCTGGCGTTCGCGTTTATCTCGAACTACTCCGGGCTGTCGTCGACGCTGGCTCTGGCCCTGGCACATACCGGGCACGCGTTTACCTTCTTCTCGCCGTTCCTCGGCTGGCTGGGGGTGTTCCTGACCGGGTCGGATACCTCGTCCAACGCCCTGTTTGCGGCCCTGCAGGCGACGGCAGCACAGCAGATTGGCGTCTCCGACGTCCTGCTTGTCGCAGCTAATACCACGGGGGGTGTGACCGGGAAGATGATTTCGCCGCAGTCCATCGCCATTGCCTGTGCCGCGGTGGGGCTGGTGGGGAAAGAGTCGGATCTGTTCCGCTTTACCGTAAAACACAGCCTGATATTTACCTGCATGGTGGGGGTGATCACCACGCTGCAGGCCTATGTCTTAACCTGGATGATTCCATGATAGTGATGCCCAGACGCCTGTCCGACGAGATTGCCTCTCGCGTGCGGGCGCTGATTGAAGAACAGCAGCTGGAGGCGGGCATGAAATTGCCCGCCGAGCGCCAGCTTGCCGCCCAGCTTGGTGTGTCGCGCAATTCACTGCGCGAGGCGCTGGCGACGCTGATCAGCGAAGGGGTGCTGCTGAGCCGTCGCGGTGGCGGTACCTTTGTGCGCTGGCAGCATGACGACTGGTCCGAGCAAAATATCGTTCAGCCGCTGAAAACGCTGATGGAGAACGACCCGGACTACAGCTTCGATATCCTGGAAGCCCGCCACGCCATCGAAGCCAGCACCGCCTGGCATGCCGCGATGCGCGCAACCGAGGCCGATAAAGAGAAGCTCAAAATCTGCTTTGAGGCGACACAAAGCCGTGACCCGGATATCGCTTCCCAGGCGGACGTGCGTTTTCACCTGGCGATTGCCGAAGCCTCGCACAACGTGGTTCTTCTGCAAACCATGCGCGGCTTCTTTGACCTGCTGCAATCCTCCGTTAAACAGAGCCGCCAGCGCATGTATCTGGTCCCGCCCGTTTTTGCTCAGTTAACCGAACAGCACGACGCCGTGCTTAACGCCATTCTGGCCGGCGACGCCGAGGCCGCACGCAAGGCGATGATGGCGCATCTCAGCTTCGTACATACCACCATTAAACGCTTCGATGAAGATCAGGCCCGACAGGCGCGTATTACCCGTCTGCCTGGCGACAATGATATTTCCAGGGAGAACAAAGCATGATTATTTCAGCAGCCAGTGACTATCGCGCCGCGGCGCAGCGCATTTTGCCGCCGTTCCTGTTCCACTATATCGACGGCGGGGCGTATGCCGAATACACCCTGCGCCGCAACGTGGAAGATCTGTCTGAAGTGGCTCTGCGCCAGCGCGTGCTGAAGAATATGTCCGATCTGAGCCTTGAGACGAAGCTGTTTAACGAAACGCTCTCTATGCCCGTCGCGCTTGCCCCGGTTGGCCTGTGCGGCATGTATGCCCGCCGCGGTGAAGTCCAGGCGGCAGCGGCGGCGGATGCCAAAGGCATTCCGTTTACGCTTTCCACCGTTTCCGTTTGTCCGATTGAAGAAGTCGCCCCCACTATCAAACGCCCAATGTGGTTCCAGCTGTACGTTCTGCGCGATCGCGGCTTTATGCGCAACGCGCTGGAGCGCGCCAAAGCGGCGGGCTGCTCCACGCTGGTCTTTACCGTCGATATGCCCACGCCGGGCGCGCGCTACCGCGACGCCCACTCCGGCATGAGCGGCCCGAATGCTGCGATGCGCCGTTACTGGCAGGCGGTGACCCATCCGCAGTGGGCATGGGATGTGGGGGTCAATGGCCGCCCGCACGATCTGGGGAACATCTCAGCGTATCTGGGCAAACCGACCGGGCTGGAGGATTACATCGGCTGGCTGGCGAATAACTTCGATCCGTCGATCTCCTGGAAAGACCTGGAGTGGATCCGCGAATTCTGGGACGGCCCGATGGTGATCAAGGGGATCCTCGATCCAGAAGATGCCCGTGACGCGGTGCGCTTTGGCGCAGACGGGATTGTGGTCTCAAACCACGGTGGGCGTCAGCTCGACGGAGTGCTCTCTTCCGCGCGCGCCCTGCCCGCCATTGCCGATGCGGTAAAAGGCGATATCGCTATTCTGGCCGACAGCGGCATTCGCAACGGGCTGGACGTGGTGCGCATGATCGCCCTCGGCGCTGACAGCGTGCTGCTTGGTCGGGCTTATCTGTATGCCCTGGCCACCAGCGGCCAGGCGGGCGTGGCGAACCTACTGGACCTGATCGAGAAAGAGATGAAAGTCGCCATGACGCTGACCGGCGCGAAATCGATTAGCGAAATCAGCAAAGATTCGCTGGTACAGGAGCTGAGTAAATTACCCGCCGCGCTGGCTCCGCTGTCGCAAGGAAACGCGGCCTGATCTGTTTCGCGCTTTCCACTTCACGCGTTCAGTCGGTATCCGGCTGAACGCTTTTTTTGTGCAAAATAACACCTGCATAACATTTTGGATAAGTTAATTTGACATCTCTGCGCCGATCGCAGTTGTATAGACAAGCAAATACAACAGCATAAAAAAAACATCACATCGGAGATGTCGCGTATGACGTATTCAGGCAAGGTGGATATCCAGCAGGTGATTGATGACAGCCCCTTTTCCCGGCTCCACTGGGTGCTGATTGTTCTGGGGTTTCTGGTCCTGGCAATAGACGGCTTTGATACCGCCGCGATGGGCTATATCGCCCCGACGCTCTCGACGGAGTGGGGGATCGCTAAACAGGATCTTGGCCCCGTGCTGAGTGCCGCCCTGCTGGGTTTGTCGCTGGGGGCACTCATTGCCGGGCCGGTTTCCGATCGCATTGGCCGCAAGCGCGTGCTGGTCTTCTCCTGCCTCTTTTTCGGCCTCTCGAGCCTGGCAACGGCCTACGCCCAGAGCCTTAACTCGCTGACGATCTGGCGGTTTTTCACCGGCCTTGGCCTGGGCGCGGCGATGCCGAACGCCATTACGCTGATTTCGGAGTTTGCGCCGCAGCGCTGCCGTTCCCGGGCCATTAATACCATGTACTGTGGGTTTCCTCTGGGCGCGGCAGGCGGCGGAGCCATTTCGTCCTGGCTGATCCCGAACCACGGCTGGCAAAGCGTACTGTTGGCCGGGGCGATTGCCCCCCTGGTGCTCACCGTGCTGCTGGCGCTGCTGTTGCCGGAATCGGTGAAGTATCTGGTTCAGCGTGGTAAAGACGTTATGCAGATCAAGCGCATTGCCGCTCGCTTCGCCGCCGCGCCGCTCGACGCGGTAACGGGTTTTTATCTGGCGGAGGAGCGCGCCGCGCGCAAAAAAGGCAGCGTCGCACAACTCTTCTCAATGCCCTGGCTTCCCGGCACGCTGATGCTCTGGGTCACCTATTTCATGGGCCTGGTGATTTATTACGTGCTGCTGAGCTGGATGCCGACGCTGATGCTCGGCATGGGCTACCCGCTGGCGGAATCCGCCTGGCTCACCTCACTCTTTACCTTCGGCGGCACCGCCGGGATCCTGCTGGCAGGCTGGATGATGGATCGCTGGGAAGCGCACAAGGTGGTGGCGGGCGGGTTCTTCATCACCATGGTGTTAATTCTTACGCTGGGGCTGGAGCACAACCACATCGTGCTGTTTGGCGGGCTTATTTTCCTGATGGGGATCACCATGAACGGCGCGCAATCCGGGATGCAGACGCTGGCCGCCACGTTTTATCCCACCGACTGCCGTGCAACCGGCATCGCATGGATGCAGGGGATAGGCCGGTTCGGCGGCGTGGCGGGCACGATGACCAGCGCGCAGCTGCTTTCGTTGCAGTGGCACGCGGACAGCATCCTGATGTTCCTGAGCCTTCCCGCGCTGCTGGCCGCCGCGGCTACGGTCTTTAAATTGCTGCGCTGCCGGTCGCAGGATCCCGGCATCGCGTAAGACCGCTGCTTTCTGCTATTCTGCCCCCGCAATTAAGGGGGCAGCATGCTTAACATCGTTTTATTCGAACCAGAAATTCCACCAAATACCGGTAATATCATTCGCCTGTGTGCCAACACGGGCTTTCGTCTGCATATCATTGAGCCGATGGGCTTTGCGTGGGATGACAAACGCCTGCGTCGCGCGGGGCTGGATTACCATGAATTTACCGCCGTGGTTCGCCATCCTGATTACGCTGCCTTTCTGGACGCGGAAAAACCACAGCGCATGTTCGCCCTGACGACCAAAGGCACGCCCGCGCACAGCGCCGTGAGCTATCAGGACGGTGACTATCTGATGTTTGGCCCGGAAACACGCGGCCTGCCGGCGACAATTCTGGACGCCCTGCCTGCCGAGCAAAAAATTCGTATTCCGATGATGCCGGACAGCCGCAGCATGAACCTGTCAAATGCGGTGTCGGTAGTGGTGTATGAAGCGTGGCGCCAGCTTGGGTATCCCGGCGCGATATTAAGGCAGGCCCGGTAAGCGCAGCGCCACCGGGCAGAGACTCAGATACCGTCACCATACTCGAAGGTGTGGTGAATGCCGTTGAAATGCTGATCCATGTCCATTGACGGTTTTTCGCTGTCTGGCTTACCGACGATGCGCGCCGGTACGCCAGCGGCGGTGGTGTGCGGTGGAACGGGCTGCAGCACCACGGAACCCGCGCCGATTTTCGCGCCGCGCCCCACTTCAATGTTGCCGAGGATCTTGGCACCCGCGCCAATCATCACCCCTTCACGGATCTTCGGATGGCGATCGCCGCTGGTTTTCCCGGTACCGCCCAGGGTCACCGATTGCAGAATCGAGACGTCATCTTCGATCACCGCCGTTTCACCCACCACGATGCCGGTGGCATGATCGAGCATGATCCCACGGCCAATTTTCGCCGCCGGGTGAATATCTACCTGGAAGGTCACGGAAACCTGGTTTTGCAGAAAGATAGCCAGCGCGCGGCGGCCCTCGTTCCACAACCAGTGGCCGATGCGGTAGGCCTGCAGCGCGTGGAAGCCCTTAAGGTACAGCAGCGGCGTAGAATATTTGTCGACAGCCGGATCGCGCGTGCGCACGGCCTGAATATCGCAGGCGGCAGAGGCGATCATCTCCGGGTCGGCGGCATAGGCCTCTTCCACCACTTCGCGGATGGCAATAGCCGGCATGATTGAGGAGGCCAGCTTGTTGGCGAGCATGTAGCTCAGGGCGCTACCGAGGTTTTCGTGCTTGAGCAGCGTCGCGTGGTAGAAACTGGCCAGCATGGGCTCGCAGTCAGCTAAAGCTCGCGCTTCGGCTTTAATATTGTTCCAGACGATATCCAGTTCTTCACACGGCATTGCTTGCTCCAGACGTAATAGTACGATCGGCCAGTCTCTGCTGGCCGTATCGTTGGGTGACAACGGTTCCCTGCGGCTAGTTGCTGCTGCGCTCGTCCTTGCGCGAACGACCTAACAGGGTCAATGCTGCCTCGCGCGCATTTTTTCCGCAATACAATACCTGATAAATTTCCTCGGTTATTGGCATTTCGACACCAAAACGGTGTGCCAACTCGCGGACTTCTTTCGTATTGCGGTAACCTTCCACCACCTGACCAATCTTCTCCTGCGCGCCTTGTACATCCATGCCTTGCCCAAGCATCATGCCAAAGCGGCGGTTACGCGACTGGTTGTCGGTACACGTCAGCACCAGATCGCCCAGACCGGCCATCCCCATAAAGGTGGACGGGTCGGCACCCAGCGCCGCGCCAAGACGCGACATCTCGGTCAGGCCACGGGTGATCAGCGCCGTACGGGCGTTTGCGCCAAACCCAATGCCGTCTGACATTCCGGCACCGATCGCAATCACGTTTTTTACCGCGCCGCCCAGTTGAACGCCGATGAAATCCGGGTTGCTGTACACGCGGAAGCTCTTGCCGCAGTGCAGCAGTTGCTGGAGATCGTCTGAGAACGCCTGGTCGGTTGAGGCCAGCGAGATGGCCGTCGGCAGGCCAGCGGCCAGCTCTTTGGCAAACGTCGGCCCGGAAATCACCGCTAGCGGAATGGCATCGCCCAGCGCTTCGCGGGCAACGTCCTGCAGCAGGCGTCCGGTTTCTGCTTCGAGCCCTTTCGTCGCCCACACCACGCGCGCATCGGGGCGCATCAGCGGCTTAACCTGACGCAGCACCTGGCCAAAGACATGGCTTGGCACCACAATCAGAATGTTGCGGCTGGCGGCCAGCGCGGTCGCGAGGTCGCTTTCGAGGTGCAGGGAGTCAGGGAACGGAACGTCCGGAAGAAACGCCACATTGCAGCGGTCGTGTTGCAACGTCGCGATATGTTTGGGATCGTGGCCCCACAGGACCACGTCGTGACCATTTCTTGCCAGGGTGATAGCAAGAGCGGTGCCGTATGAGCCGGCACCGATCACAGTCATTGAAGCATTAACAGTGCTCATCAGGCATCCTGATGTTGTTCGGCACCTTCGCCAGACTGCTGCTGCAGATAGTTCATGAACAGCGCATCAAAGTTAACTGGCGCAAGGTTCAGTTGCGGGAACGTACCGCGAGAGACCAGGCTGGTGATGCATTCACGGGCATACGGGAACAGGATGTTCGGGCAGTATGCACCCAGGCAATGCGCCATCTGGTTACCTTCGATACCGCCGATGGAGAAGATGCCGCCCTGCTGTACTTCGCACAGGAATGCAGTTTCTTCGCCCAGTGAAGCGGTCACAGTCACGCGCAGTACGACTTCATACACGTCATCCGCCAGCTGGGTGGATGCGGTATCAAGATCAAGTTTAACCTCTGGCTGCCAATCTTTCTGGAAAACGTGCGGCGCATTTGGCGCTTCGAAAGAGACATCTTTGGTATAGATACGCTGGATCTGGAAACTCATTTCGGTGTTGTTTTGTTCTGACATGGAAAAACCCTTTTTAATTGTCCTAAAGTCTCTTAGCGCAGCAGAGGATCGAGTCCGCCGCTGGCGTCGAGCGCATACAAGTCATCACAGCCGCCAATGTGCTGCGCATCAATAAAAATCTGCGGAACCGTCGTGCGACCACTACGTTGAATCATCTCTTCGCGTTTGATCGCGTCACCATCAATCGGCAGTTCCTGGAAGGTTACGCCTTTGCTGTTCAGCAGCGCTTTTGCACGGTGGCAGAACGGACACGTTGCTTTGGTGTAGATCTCGATATTGGCCATCACTTAACTCCTTATTTACCGCGAACCAAAGGAAGGTTTTCCCCGCTCCAGCCGGAAATACCTTCTTTCAGCACAGAGACGTTTTCGAAGCCCGCTTTATGCAGCAGGCTGGCAGATTCCTGCGCCTGCATGCCGGTCGCGTCAACAACGATAATCGGCTGGGCTTTATGCTTATCAAGCTCACCGACGTTGTTGGCTTTGATTTCAGCGGGCAGCAGATTGATCGCACCGGCGATGTGGCCCTTGCGGAAATCATCACGCTGACGCAGATCGACCACCACGGCATCTTCTTTGTTAATCAGACGCGTGGCTTCACCCCGGGTGATCACCTTAATTTTAGACGTTAGCCCCTTAAAGGTCGTGAACAATACGGCGGCCAGCAGGCCAATCCACGCGATGCTCAGAACCGGGTGGCGGCTAACAAATTGCATAATTTCTTGCATGGGGGGTAACAACTCCCGACTAAGTGATAAAAAAACCAGGACAGGAGTATACCTGTGCGTTGTGGCAAATACAGCCAGCGACAATAAGCTAATCGATTTTCTGCGGCATGCCACGAAAAAAAAGCCTCAAAATGACCCCAGAAGCGCCTTGCCCCTCTCCTTTCTTTGATCTTCTGCGGCTATTTGATCGATTCAGCTGTAGTAAAATTACGCATATTTTTCGTCTCTTGAGCATGAGGTTGTCGCAATGTCGGTTTCTAAAAAACCTATGGTACTGGTAATTCTGGATGGCTATGGCTATCGCGAGGAGAGCCAGGATAACGCCATTTTCAACGCTAAAACCCCGGTCATGGATGCGCTGTGGGCAAAACGTCCCCACACCCTGATTGACGCATCAGGCCTGGAAGTGGGTCTGCCGGATCGCCAGATGGGTAACTCCGAAGTTGGACACGTTAACCTGGGCGCTGGCCGTATCGTTTACCAGGATCTGACCCGCCTGGATGTTGAAATCAAAGAACGCACCTTCTTTGCCAACCCAACGCTGACGGGTGCCGTGGATAAAGCCGTCGCGGCAGGCAAAGCCGTTCACATCATGGGTCTGCTCTCTGCGGGCGGCGTTCACAGCCACGAAGACCACATCATGGCGATGGTTGAACTGGCAGCCGAGCGCGGCGCGGAAAAAATCTATCTGCACGCTTTCCTCGACGGCCGCGACACCCCGCCTCGCAGCGCGAAAGGCTCGCTGGAAGCGTTTGAAGCGAAATTCGCTGCGCTGGGTAAAGGCCGCGTAGCTTCCCTTATTGGCCGTTACTACGCCATGGACCGCGACAACCGCTGGGATCGCGTTGAGCAAGCCTATGACCTGATGACCCTGGCGAAAGGTGAATTCCAGTTCGCTACCGCGGTTGAAGGCCTGGAAGCGGCTTACGCGCGTGATGAAAACGACGAGTTTGTGAAAGCAACCGTGATCCGCGCTGAAGGCCAGGCCGATGCGGCGATGGAAGACGGCGATGCGCTGATCTTCATGAACTTCCGTGCTGACCGCGCGCGCGAAATCACCCGTGCATTCGTGAATAGCGATTTCGACGGTTTCGCCCGTAAGAAAGTGGTGGCTCTCGATTTCATCCAGTTGACCGAATACGCTGCCGACATCAAGGCTCCTTGCGCCTATCCACCGGCATCGCTGGCGAACACCTTCGGTGAATGGATGGCGAAAAACGACAAGACGCAGCTGCGTATCTCCGAAACCGAGAAATATGCTCACGTCACCTTCTTCTTTAACGGCGGTGTCGAAGAGCCGTTTAAAGGCGAAGAGCGTATTCTGATTAACTCACCAAAAGTCGCGACCTACGATCTGCAGCCAGAAATGAGCTCTGCCGAGCTGACTGAAAAGCTGGTAGCGGCCATCGAAAGCGGCAAGTACGACACCATCATCTGTAACTACCCGAATGGCGATATGGTGGGTCACACCGGCGTGATGGACGCGGCGGTTAAAGCGGTTGAAGCGCTGGACCACTGCGTTGAGCAGGTGGCGAAAGCCGTTGAATCCGTTGGCGGCCAGCTGTTGATCACCGCTGACCACGGTAACGCAGAGCAGATGCGCGATCCGGCGACCGGCCAGGCGCACACTGCCCACACCAACCTGCCGGTTCCATTGATTTATGTTGGTGATAAATCAGTGAAAGCAGTGGAAGGCGGTAAGCTTTCCGACATCGCGCCAACCATGTTGACGCTGATGGGCATGCCGATCCCTGAAGAGATGACTGGTAAGCCGCTGTTCATCGTGGAATAATCGCTCCCCATGAGGGGAAAGGCGATTTTTTCAATCACATGGGTCGTGAAGCCGCTTCGGCTATCAGTCAGACCTCTGCTTTACGCCAGCGCGCTCAGCGCTGGCGTATTGCTGTGCGCCACGTCCGCCCACGCGGATGACCGCGACCAGCTCAAATCTATTCAGGCCGATATCGCCGCCAAAGAGCGCGCGGTACGCCAGCAGCAACAGCAACGCGCCGCTTTACTTGCCCAGCTTAAGAAGCAGGAAGAGGCTATCTCCGCCGCCGCGCGTAAGCTACGTGAAACCCAGAACACGCTCGCCCAGTTGAATAAGCAGATCGACGAAATGAACGCGTCGATTGCGCGACTGGAGCGCCAGCGCGACGCGCAGGAGCGCACGCTTGCGGCTCAGCTTGATGCGGCCTTCCGTCAGGGTGAACACACCGGCCTTCAGCTAATCCTCAGCGGTGAAGAGAGCCAGCGCGGCCAGCGTTTACAGGCTTACTTCGGCTATTTAAACCAGGCCCGTCAGGAGACCATCGCCCAGCTTAAGCAGACGCGCGAAGAGGTCACCAGCCAGAAAGCCGAGCTGGAAGAGAAGCAGAGCCAGCAGCAGACGCTGCTTTACGAACAGCAGGCCCAGCAGGCGAAGCTGGAGCAGGCGCGCAACGAGCGTAAGAAAACCCTGTCCGGGCTTGAGTCCTCCATTCAGCAGGGCCAAAGCCAGCTGAGCGAAATGCGCGCCAACGAATCCAAACTGCGCAACAGCATCGCCCGCGCCGAAGCGGCCGCCAAAGCGCGCGCCGAGAAAGAGGCGCGTGAAGCCCAGGTCGTGCGCAACAAACAGCAAGAAGCCTCGCGTAAAGGCACTACCTACAAACCCACTGAAAACGAACGCTCCCTGATGTCTCGCACCGGTGGGCTTGGCTCCCCGCGCGGGCAGGCCTACTGGCCGGTACGCGGGACTCTCCTCCATCGTTATGGCGAACAGCTGCAGGGTGAGCTACGTTGGAAAGGGATCGTTATCGGTGCGTCTGAGGGTAGCGAAGTGAAAGCCATCGCCGATGGCCGCGTGATCCTGGCCGACTGGCTGCAGGGTTACGGGCTGGTGGTCGTGGTGGAGCACGGTAAAGGCGACATGAGCCTGTACGGCTACAACCAGAGCGCGCTGGTCAGCGTCGGCACTCAGGTGCGCGCCGGTCAACCCATCGCCCTTGTGGGCAGCAGTGGCGGTCAGGGCCGCCCGTCACTCTATTTCGAAATTCGTCGCCAGGGTCAGGCGGTCAATCCACAGCCGTGGTTGGGAAGATAAGTTTTGCTTCAATTTCGTCGATTGATTCTCTCCGTCGCCAGCGCACTGGCGCTGGCTGCACCGGTATATGCAGGCAAACTCGCCATCGTGATTGATGACTTCGGTTATCGTCCACACTACGAAAACCAGGTGCTGGCGATGCCGTCAGCCATCTCTGTTGCCGTCCTCCCCAATGCGCCACACGCGCGGGAGATGGCAACCAAAGCCCACAATAGCGGCCATCAGGTGTTGATCCACCTGCCCATGGCCCCGCTCAGCAAGCAGCCGCTGGAAAAAGACACCTTACGCCCCGAGATGAGCAGCGATGAGATCGATCGCATCATCCGCGACGCCTACAACAAAGTGCCGTATGCGGTGGGGCTGAACAACCATATGGGTAGCGCGATGACCTCCAGCCTGTACGGTATGCTGAAGGTTATGCAGTCGCTTGAGCGCTACAATCTCTATTTCCTCGACAGCATGACCATTGGCAACAGTCAGGCCATGCGCGCCGCGCAGGGAACGGGCGTGAAGGTGATTAAGCGCAAAGTGTTCCTGGACGATACCCAGAACGAAGCGGACATCCGCGTACAGTTTAACCGGGCGGTGCAACTGGCCCGCCGGAATGGCTCGGCGATCGCCATTGGCCACCCGCATCCGTCCACGGTGCGCGTTTTGCAGCAAATGTTGCCGACGCTGCCTGCCGATATCACCCTGGTGCGCCCGAGCGATCTGCTCAATGAGCCGCAGGTCGATACGTCCACACCTAACGGCGGACAACAAACCGCCCCTGCGCCGCGAAATCCGTTCCGCGGCGTGAAAAGCTGTGCGCCGAAAAAACCGCTTGAGCCGGTCAATGCGACCCGCTTCTTTACGGTCATCGGGGAAAGCGTAAGCCAAAGCACGCTGGTGAAATATGTTCAGCACCAGTGGCAGGGCTGGAGTAGTAACACTTCAGTGACAGGCAATTAAGGTAGAAAGATGCCGCAAAAATATAAAATCCTGCTCCTTGATACCGGTAAAGAATGGGGCGGAGGCACCAACAGTATGCTCGAACTGTTAAAGCGTATCGATCGCGATAAGTTCGACATTACCTGTTGTTTTTACAGCGACTACAGCCGGGCCGAAGGCCAGACGATTGGGCATGTACTGAAGGGTATCGATATTCCCCTGATCGTCATCCCTCAGCGCAAACAGCCTGTCTGGGCGAAGGTGGCGAAAGAGCTGGGCCGTAGTCTGCTGTTTTTCTCGCGCAGCGCCCGGGTGGCGTTTACGCGCCGCATTGATACGCTGTGGCGCATTCAGCCTAACGTTCGCCGCATTGAGGCTCTCTTCAGGGAAGGGGGGTTTGATACGCTGTACATGAACAATCAGCCCGGCTCCAATGAAGAGGGATATCTGGCGGGCGCCAGACTGCAGGCGCGCGTCATTCAGCACTGCCGCATTGAACCCGTTCTGACCCCGCCTCTGGTTAAGCTGGTGAATGCCCATGCCGATAAAATTATCGCCGTCTCGCATGGCGTCGAGCGCGTTTTGCTGGAGCATGGCGTTCGCCCTGAGCTTTGTACAACCGTCAATAACGCGATCGATATCCACCAGCCCTTGCCCGACCGCCTTGCCATGCGCCATCGCCTGCACCTGGAAAATGACACCTTTGTGTTTGGCAGCATAGGGTCGCTGATCCCGCGTAAAGCGAATCACCATACGCTGGAAGCGCTGGCGACCTTTAGCCGCAAGCATCCTGAGGCGAAATGGAAGATGGTGCTGGTTGGCGAAGGCGCTGAGCGTCACGCGCTTGCCGCACAGGCCAGCGAACTGGGTATTGAACACAACGTGATTTTCACCGGTTTTCAGAACACGCCGTTTGATTACCTCGCCACGTTTGACGCCTTTATTTTGGCCTCGAAGAGCGAAGGATTACCGCGCGTGGTACTTGAAGCCATGCTGCTCAAGATCCCGGTGATTGGCTCGCAGGTGACGGGGACGGCTGAACTGATTGACCACGGGTCGACAGGTTTGCTGTTCCCCTGGAGTGATGTTTCGCTGCTTGCTGAACATCTGGAGAATATCTGGCACGATGCTGGCCTGCGCGCCCGGCTAGCTGCGGCTGCGCATGAGAACGTTTGCCAGGCCTATGCAATCGAAAGCTATGTTAACGGTGTCGAAGCCGTCCTTGGTGCGCAATAACCCAACGAGATGAACATGTTTAAATTCCTGAATGCTCGCTACCGCCATATCACCGGGCGACACAACATTCCCTACGCCTCCCTGCCTGTCAGCTGCAGCCATGTTACGGTGGATTCCATCGTGATCCCCTGCACCGGCGCAGATTTTGTTGAAGAGGCTTTACTGTCGGCCACCTTCGCCGAGCGTTATGCCACCGGCGTTAGCGAGATCGTTATCGTTAGCGATCAGCCAGAGTCCGCTTTCGGCGAACTGCCGCTAAAAACGCGCGTTGTCACGCTCACGCTTCCCGTGCGCGAAGCGCATTATCGCTACAAGCAAATCTATCTTAGCCGTCTGGTGAAGCTTAACGCCCCGCTGCAGGCGCGCGGTGAGGGCGTGTTAATGATCGATTCCGATCTTAATTTACTTCAGATGCCTGAGATCAGCATGGCCGACATGCATATCTACTCCAGCTTCCGTCAGGGCAAGATGATCGCCAAACTCAACGGCGCACCCGCGGAGAAAGTGCCGGCGTATTACAAAGAGACGGTGCGCCCGTATCTGGTCGATCACGTTAACGGTGCCTTCCTTGCCGCCACCAAAAAGACCTGGCGACGCATCTGCCCGCTGTGGTTGACGCTGTTCCAGGATACCTGGGAGCTGATGGATGATACGCAGCCGCCGACCGATCAGTTGCCGCTCGCCGCGCTGCTGGACATGCTGGATGTGAAAACGGTCAATCTGGGTGACTGGATGAACTGGCCGGTCTCCAAGAAGATCGGCGGGCAGGAAGCCGTTGTGCCAAAAGAGGTGATTGGCGCGCACGGTGGTTTCCCTCTCTCCGAATGGCAGAAGTATCTTGAATCGCCGGATAACAAACTGCTGTTCAAAGGCCAGGATTACACCCGCAAGGTGCGCTACCTGACGGACGAAGAGAAAAAGAAACAGTAAAAAAGGGGCCAGAGGCCCCTTTTCTCTTACTTATCCCAGCTCAGGATGACTTTACCGGACTGGCCGGAACGCATCGCGTCAAAGCCTTTCTGGAACTCATTGACAGAGAAGTGATGGGTGATAATCGGGGTCAGATCCAGTCCAGACTGGATCAGCGCCGCCATCTTGTACCAGGTTTCAAACATCTCACGGCCATAAATGCCTTTGATGAACAGCCCCTTGAAGATGACCTTGTTCCAGTCGATAGACATATCCGACGGCGGAATACCCAACATCGCAATACGTCCGCCGTGGTTCATGGTATCGAGCATGGTGCGAAACGCCGGTGGCGCACCGGACATCTCCAGACCCACGTCAAAGCCTTCGGTCATGCCCAGCTCGGCCATCACGTCGTTCAGGTTCTCCTTAGAGACATCCACCGCGCGGGTGACGCCCATTTTACGCGCCAGCGACAGGCGATACTCATTCACGTCGGTGATCACAACGTTGCGTGCACCCACGTGTTTTGCCACCGCCGCCGCCATAATCCCGATCGGGCCAGCGCCGGATACCAGCACGTCCTCACCTACCAGGTCAAACGAGAGCGCCGTATGCACCGCGTTGCCGAACGGATCGAAGATGGAGGCCAGATCGTCAGAGATGTTGTCCGGAATTTTGAACGCGTTAAACGCCGGGATCACCAGGTATTCTGCAAAACAGCCGGGACGGTTGACACCCACGCCCACGGTGTTGCGGCACAAGTGGGTGCGTCCACCGCGGCAGTTACGACAGTGGCCACAGGTGATATGACCTTCGCCAGAGACGCGATCGCCAATTTTGAAGCCTTTAACTTCCTGGCCGATACCGACCACTTCACCAACGTATTCGTGCCCGACAACCATCGGGACAGGAATGGTGTTCTGTGACCATTGATCCCAGTTGTAGATGTGAACGTCCGTACCGCAGATGGCGGTTTTACGAATTTTGATCAGCAGATCGTTATGACCGACTTCCGGCTCCGGCACGTCGGTCATCCAAATCCCTTCTTCCGCTTTCAGTTTGGATAACGCTTTCATCACACGTCCTCAGGCAATGACGCCCAGCTGTTTACCGATGCGGGTAAAGGCTTCCACCGCACGCTCAATTTGTTCAGGTGAATGCGCCGCAGACATCTGGGTGCGGATACGCGCCTGACCTTTTGGCACCACCGGGAAGAAGAACCCGGTGACGTAAATCCCCTCTTTTTGCAGCTCGCGGGCAAAGTTTTGCGCCACAACCGCATCGCCCAGCATCACCGGGATGATCGCATGGTCTGCACCGGCCAGGGTGAAACCTGCCGCACTCATTTTTTCACGGAACAGGCGGGCGTTGGACCACAGACGGTCGCGCAGCTCAGCGCCGGATTCCACCATCTCCAGCACCTTAATGGAGGCGGCGACAATCGCCGGAGCCAGGGAGTTGGAGAACAGATACGGGCGGGAGCGCTGGCGCAGCCACTCGACCACCTCTTTACGCGCAGCGGTATAGCCGCCGGACGCGCCGCCGAGCGCTTTGCCCAGCGTGCCGGTGATGATGTCCACGCGGCCCATCACCTCACAGTATTCGTGCGAGCCACGGCCATTCTCACCCACGAAGCCGACGGCGTGAGAATCATCGACCATCACCAGCGCGTCGTATTTGTCTGCCAGGTCGCACACGCCTTTCAGGTTGGCAATCACGCCGTCCATAGAGAACACGCCGTCGGTAGCAATCAGCACATGGCGGGCACCGGCTTCACGCGCCTCTTTCAGGCGCGCTTCCAGCTCAGCCATGTCGTTGTTAGCGTAGCGGAAGCGCTTCGCTTTACACAGGCGCACACCGTCGATGATGGAGGCGTGGTTCAGGGCGTCGGAGATAATCGCATCGTCTGCGCCGAGCAGGGTCTCAAACAGCCCGCCGTTGGCGTCGAAGCAGGAGGAGTACAGAATCGCGTCTTCCATCCCAAGGAAGCTCGCCAGCTTTTTCTCAAGCTGCTTGTGGCTGTCCTGCGTACCGCAGATGAAGCGCACGGAGGCCATCCCAAAACCGTGGGTGTCCATGCCATTTTTGGCAGCAGCAATCAGCTCCGGGTGATTCGCCAGGCCTAAGTAGTTGTTCGCGCAAAAGTTGATCACGTGGCTGCCGTCGGCAACGGTGATGTCCGCCTGCTGCGCAGACGTGATAATACGTTCTTCTTTGAACAACCCTTCCGCACGTGCGGTGTCCAGGTCGCTGTTTAACTGTTTGTAAAAATCACCACGCATTGCAATTCTCCAGACTCGGCAAATTTCGGCACATATTACCCAAACCTATACTTGATGACGAGATGACGCAGTATCTCTTGTCGTTTTTGCAGCATAAATCACGTGTAACCCTGCTGCATAACGGTGAATGGCTGAAGGGTCGCCATACAAATGATATGATATGAATATTAGCGTCCGGGATTGTCCCCGGGCTCCACACTTCAAAGGTTACAGTTATGATCATCGTTACCGGCGGCGCGGGCTTTATCGGCAGCAATATTATTAAGGCCCTCAATGACAAAGGCATCACCGACATCCTGGTGGTGGACAACCTGAAAGACGGCACCAAGTTTGTGAACCTGGTGGATCTGAACATTGCTGACTACATGGATAAAGAAGATTTCCTTATCCAGATTATGGCAGGCGAAGAGTTAGGCGACATCGAAGCCATCTTCCACGAAGGCGCATGCTCCTCCACCACCGAGTGGGACGGCAAGTACATGATGGACAATAACTATCAGTACTCCAAAGAGTTGCTGCACTACTGCCTGGAGCGTGAAATCCCGTTCCTGTATGCATCATCTGCGGCTACCTACGGCGGACGCACGTCAGACTTTATCGAATCCCGTGAATATGAGCAGCCGCTGAACGTCTACGGCTACTCCAAGTTCCTGTTCGATGAATATGTCCGTCAGATCCTGCCAGAAGCGAACTCCCAGATTGTTGGCTTCCGCTACTTTAACGTCTACGGACCGCGCGAAGGCCACAAAGGCAGCATGGCGAGCGTCGCGTTCCACCTGAATACCCAGTTGAACAACGGCGAAAGCCCGAAACTGTTTGAAGGCAGCGACGGCTTCAAGCGTGACTTCGTCTACGTGGGCGACGTCGCGGCCGTGAACCTGTGGTTCTGGGAAAACGGCGTATCCGGCATCTTCAACCTGGGCACGGGCCGCGCCGAATCCTTCCAGGCCGTGGCCGACGCCGCGCTGGCCTGGCATAAGAAAGGCACCCTGGAGTACATTCCGTTCCCGGAAAAACTGAAAGGCCGCTATCAGGCATTCACCCAGGCCGATCTGACTAACCTGCGTGCTGCGGGCTACGATAAGCCGTTCAAGACCGTTACCGAAGGCGTAACGGAGTATATGGCCTGGCTGAATCGCGACGCGTAAGAAGTAAGCATGAAGATACTGGTGATCGGCCCGTCCTGGGTGGGCGACATGATGATGTCGCAAAGTCTCTATCGCACGCTCAAGGCGCGCTATCCCCAGGCGATAATCGACGTGATGGCACCCGCGTGGTGCCGTCCGCTGTTATCGCGTATGCCGGAAGTGAATGAAGCGATCCCGATGCCGCTCGGCCACGGGGCGCTGGAAATCGGCGAACGCCGCAAGCTCGGTCATAGCCTGCGCGAAAAGCGCTATGACCGCGCCTGGGTGCTGCCTAACTCCTTCAAATCTGCCCTCGTGCCTTTCTTTGCGGGCATTCCGCACCGCACCGGCTGGCGCGGTGAAATGCGCTACGGCCTGCTGAACGACGCGCGCGTGCTGGATAAAGAAGCCTGGCCGCTGATGGTTGAGCGCTATGTGGCGCTGGCCTACGACAAGGGCGTGATGCGCAGCGCGAAAGACCTGCCGCAGCCGCTGCTCTGGCCGCAGTTGCAGGTCAGCGAGGGAGAGAAATCCCATACCTGTAACGCCTTTAACCTCTCTGCCGAACGGCCGATGATCGGCTTTTGCCCCGGCGCAGAATTTGGCCCGGCTAAACGCTGGCCGCACTATCACTACGCGGAGCTGGCAAAACAGCTGATCGACGAAGGCTTTCAGATCGTCCTGTTTGGTTCGACGAAAGACCACGAGGCGGGCAACGACATTCTCGCCACGCTCAGTACCGAACAGCAGGCATGGTGTCGCAACCTGGCCGGTGAAACACAGCTGGAACAGGCGGTGATCCTGCTGGCCGCCTGTAAAGCCGTGGTCACTAATGACTCCGGCCTGATGCACGTCGCCGCCGCGCTGAACCGCCCGCTGGTGGCGCTTTACGGCCCAAGCAGCCCGGACTTTACTCCGCCGCTGTCGCATAAAGCGCGGGTCATTCGCCTGATCGACGGCTACCATAAAGTGCGTAAAGGCGATGCGGCAGAAGGCTATCATCAGAGCCTGATCGACATCACGCCCGCGCGCGTCCTCGAAGAGCTTAACGACCTGCTGCTGAGCGAAGAAGGATAACAGATGCGGGTATTGATCGTTAAAACCTCATCAATGGGCGACGTGCTGCACACGCTGCCGTCCCTGACGGACGCCGCGCGCGCCATTCCCGGCATCCGCTTTGACTGGGTGGTGGAAGAGGGTTTCGCGCAAATCCCGACCTGGCATGACGCGGTTGACCGGGTGATCCCGGTTGCCATTCGCCGCTGGCGCAAGGCGTGGTTCTCCGCGCCGGTTAAGGCCGAGCGCAACACCTTTCGCGACGCGGTGCAGGCTCAGCGCTACGACGCCATTATTGACGCGCAGGGGCTGGTGAAAAGCGCTGCGCTGGTCACGCGTCTGGCGCACGGCGTAAAGCACGGGATGGACTGGCAAACCGCCCGCGAGCCGCTGGCAAGCCTGTTCTATAATCGTCGCCATCATATCCCGAAGCAACAACACGCGGTGGAACGCACCCGGGAGCTGTTTGCTAAAAGCCTCGGCTACAGCAAGCCTGAAACGCAGGGTGATTACGCGATATCGCAGCATTTTCAGCGTGACGCGGATAACCGTGCGACGCCTTATGTGGTATTCCTCCATGCCACAACGCGGGACGATAAACACTGGCCGGAAACGCACTGGCGAAGATTGATTGAATTAATGCAACCTACCGGCATCCATATTAAACTGCCCTGGGGCGCTGAACACGAGCGCCAACGTGCAGAACGGTTAGCGGCAGGTTTTTCGCACGTAGAAGTGTTACCTAAGCTCACACTGGCAAAGGTTGCTGCAGAGCTGGCAGGTGCAGAGGCTGTCGTGTCCGTTGATACGGGACTGAGCCACTTAACCGCGGCATTGGATCGCCCCAACATCACGCTATTCGGACCCACCGATCCCGGGCTGATTGGCGGCTACGGTAAAAACCAACATCAGATGGTCAGCCCTACTCAGCAGACGAGAGACATTACCGCAGATGCTATTTTTTCATTTTTACAGAGCAGCCATCGGCTTTCCAACAGGGATATTTAACCCATGAGTTACGTATTTCTGCTGATTTTACTTTTCCCGGTGAAACTCATCCGGAAGCTGTTTCGCAAAGACACGGGTAAGAACCTGGTCATTCAGACAGCCAAAATCGGTGACTTTGTTAATGCCACGCCTCTTCTGGCGTACCTGCAAAAAAGCGATGTGTTGATCAGCCGAAGCGTGGCTGCGCTGGCGAAGCATGATGACACTATCGATCAGATTTTTTTTATTGAGCAACAAAAGCGTAATTTGTGGCGTAAGCTGTGCTTTGCCTGCAGGATCATGAATGACTATGACAATGTGTATCTCCTGCAGCCCAACAGCGTAAATCTCTTTTTCGCCTCTGCCTGTAATGCCAAAAATAAACAATTCTTAAGCACCTATACCCGCCGGTGGTACCACGGTATTTTCTATGCCACTGCCGACGGCACCGTTGAG
This sequence comes from Enterobacter sp. V87_3, assembly GCF_029967835.1. Classification (NCBI taxonomy): domain Bacteria; kingdom Pseudomonadati; phylum Pseudomonadota; class Gammaproteobacteria; order Enterobacterales; family Enterobacteriaceae; genus Enterobacter; species Enterobacter sp. V87_3. The sequence goes on from NZ_JASCAM010000025.1 coordinate 95,584, forward strand.
CACGGCAAAAAGACGTTGTCGGTCACCAACTACCTGAAGCTGGCCGACCGCTCGCTAACGTGGCAAGATTCCCCAAAGCACGCCACAAAGCCTCTGTTTAAGCCCGCCGTTTATCCGGAAGTCCTTGATAAACCCGGCGTCATTCGTATAGGCATCAGTATTGCCGCAGGCAATAAAGCGAAAACGGTCCCGCCCGTCATCTGGAAGCGTATTGTTGATAAGCTCGCCGATCTGCCGTGCGAGTTTTATGTGTTTGGTGCACCCAGTGAGCAAGAGTGGCTGGACGATATTACGCGTGCGTACGGTGAAATCCCTAACTTCATCAACCTCATCGGCAAGATTTCCCTTGAAGAGCTGCCGTGGGCAATCTCCAAAATGGATTGCTACATCGCGTCTGATTCCGGGAATATCTATATCGCAGATGCAGTCGGCGTGCCGGTAGTGTTGTTGTTCGGGCCTTGCTGCCACTATGAACAGCGTCCGCTGGGCAACGTGCTATTGATTGGCAACGACGACAATATTAACTCCTACGTCTTTGAAACACGCTACTACTTCAGCCAGCCAAAAGAAGAGTTGTTTGCGGTAACCGAAGAATCTCTGCACCAGCTCAAACTCTTTATTTCGACTCTACAGACTGCTCGCACAACCGAACATGCCATTGATGCTCAAGGAAATTAATTTTTATGGCTTTTCTCAGCATCATTATTGCAGCGCATAATACCGAAGATACCTTGGACGCCACCCTACACAGCCTGCGGGATGCAATTGCGGATGCGGGTGATGAGGTAGAGGTTATTCTCTTTAATGACCATTCAGACGATGCCACGCAAGATATTATTGAGAAGTGGTTGCCAGAATTTCCAAATGCGATATCGCGGAAAGTTGAGTATCGCAACGTAGGCCGTGTTCGAAACGCTGCTGTCTCGCTATCATCCGGCGAATACATCACCATGCTCGACAGCGACGACCAGCTTAAGCCTCGCAGTATCAGCGATGCCGTGGCGTTCCTGAGAGCACAGCGTCCTGATATGGTGCTGACACGCCTGCTGGAAGTTCGTGATTTACGAAAAATCACCGCCAACTGGCAGGGGTTTTCACCTGTCGCCTTGTCTCAACAGGATGCGATAAAACGCTTTTTACAGCATAAAGATTTCCAGGCCCACCTTATTGGCCAGTTCATTCACCGCAGGCTTTACCAAAGCAACCCGATTCCTGCGATGATCTGCTATGAAGATTTTGCCGTATTTCCTGGCATGCTGATGCAATCGCAAAAAATATTTTACCAGCGGCAGGGATACTATTATTACATCAAGCGTCGTAACAGTTTATCGAGCCAACTTAACGCCAGTAAAATCGCTACGCTTGTTGAATGCACGCTGCAGATGGAAAAAACGTTTCCACAGCAATTTACTCATCTTATTCATTGTCACTGGTTTGACATCTACAGCAACCATCGAAAATTATTGTCAGAGCATCAATTACAACTTGTGAAACAGCGGGTGAAATCACTTTATTCCTTGTCATTTTTCATGTCCAGCGACGTTCGTTTCAGTTACAAAAAAAGGGTTATTGAGGCATTATGGAAAAAATAAAGTTAAGACTTTATCATTTAACGCTCATGCTGAGCCTTATCTCTTTGGCGTTAGTACTGGTTAGTTCAGGAAAACAAAGAGAATTTTTTTATATAGCCGTCTATGCCAGCATTATCGGTTTAGCCTTTGAATATAAAAAAATTACATGGCGGCCTTTCAGTATAGCGCTTCCTATTTTACTGGTGGGATTACTTAACCTTATTTGGTATTTCGCATACGAATATCATAATGTTGGTATCAATGTTTACAGTGATTATCTTGGTGCGTGCAAAAAATTAATCCTTGGAAGTATTTTAGTTTTTTATCTGGATCGCTTTAAGCTTTACGTTACAAAAGAAAGTTTCCAGAAGTATTTTCTGATCGCCACCGCAACAGGATTTGTACTCGCGACAAGTTATGGATTTTATCAGGCTTTACAGGGAATCAATCGCGTAGAGATGGCGATTAATCGACCAACCATCGCGGCCTATGTCTATTCTGTGCTTTCATTAGCCTTTGTATATAGCCTTTACCTTCTGAAAAATGTAAAGATGTACGTTCTGGCGGGAGTGGTTGTCTTAATTTCCTACGTCCTGATTTTATTAACTGCTACGCGTGCCGCCATGGGTCTTTATCTCATTTTGGCTATCGTTTTAACGCTTCTCCATTTCAGAAAAATTCATCTAAAACCGCTATTAATCTTCTTATGCATCGTTGCAGGCATAATAATCGTTAGTTATAAGCCCTTAATTTCACCAAAGATTGAACAAACAGAAAGTGAGTTAACAAATTATCAGAAAGGGCATGATGCGACGTCCCTGGGAGCCCGTTTCTCTATGTGGAAAGTTGGATTCTTTAACGGCGTTGCACATCCGCTGGGCCAGTCTATTGATAGCAGAGAATCGTGGACACGAAGTTATGTCAAAGATGGTCATTCAGATGTAACGGCTGCTCTCGGGTACTTGCGAATTCACCTGCACAACGAATTTATCGAGAAATACTCGCTGCAGGGCATTCCCGGCGTGGCTATCCTGCTGTTTTTGTTTGTTTCTGTTATCGTTTACGCGCTAAGAAACAGAAACGGCCTGCTGTTAACCACCATGCTTCTGTTACTGCTTTATGGCCTGACGGATGTCATATTGCTGAGCTCAGAAGCGTTGATTTTCTTTATGACGCTGTTCGCGTTAAGCACGCCGTTCTCGCAACCAAAGCACCCGTAATCATCATGCCCGCCTGGCGGGCATTACTGTTTTTTGTGCCGATAAAACTCAGCCAGCGTCATCCCCACGGTCTTATCCGATAACCAGGTAAAGAGCGTTTCTAAATCCTGATATAAACCTTCGATCGCCGCATCGTCTTTAAACGTTGGGCTTCCGCCCGGCATAAATTCAGACGAGTGAAGCATAAATTCCACGTAGTCATTTCCCTGAGACAAACATTGCTGCGCAACCTGAATCATCTGCGAGGCATTGCCACCCGAAGGACGCAGCCAGTTGACGGAAGGCGAGCGGTATTTCCCGCGAAGGCGATCGTAGCCCTGCTTAACGGTGTTCAGCCAGGCGGGATGTTTATACTGAATGCTCATCGGGACTTCGAGTAATGGGCTGTTACCCGGCCGGGCAATGTTCTCGACGTCCATGAAGTAGGCGTGATCAGGAAAAGCCTGATAGTTCGTTCCGCCCTTTCCTTGCGGGGCACCTTTTGCATTGCGCCAGTTCACGCGCGGCGTGACGGAACAATCCACCTGATAACCCAGCTCGATCAGCAATTGGGCGTAACGGCTATCGAACGCCCAGCGCCCGGCACGGTGGCTGAGCATTTTGGTCTGAAATGTCTCTTCCAGCAGCTCAGTCATGAACAGCACTTTTTCGCGCATGACCTCGTCCGGGAACTCAATCAGATACGGCTGCCAGCGCCAGTCATCCCCGGTGAGATCGTGCTCCGGCGGGCTATTCCACGCATGAAGGTGCATACCCACCTCCCCCGCGCCGCGGGCGATAACGTCTTTAGCAAACGCGATGAAAACCGGTTCAATCGCCATCTCATAGTTCGTCAACCAGACGGGCTTAAAGCCAAAACGCTCGCAGAGCGACTGGAACCGAGCCAGGTAGCGTGCGTTTTCCGTTTTAATAACCCGATGGTTTTGCCAGAGATTATCGCCTTCAGTATCAATCGTGATGATAAACGCTGGTTTTTTCATAATGAACCCGTGAGACAGATAAGTTAGCGCTATGTTACGCACGCCACAAAGCTGGAGTAAACCCTTGCAAAGAAATTCCTGACATTATGGAGAAAGAGTGCAACTCGTTACCAGGTCTATTAGAATTGCCAACAGTACAACGCTGATAAGATGATGATGAATAACTTACCTGACATGCCTGATTTGCGCATTTTACTTATCAAACTTCGCCATCATGGCGACATGTTACTCACCACACCCGTCATTGATTCGTTACGCCAGGCATGGCCGCAGGCACAGATTGACGTGCTGCTTTATGAAGAAACCCGCGATATGCTCGCCGCGCATCCGGCCATCGGTACCATCTATGGTATCGATCGTAAGTGGAAGCAGCTGGGAACATTGAAGCATCTTCTAAAAGAGTGGCAGCTACTTTGCGCGTTAAGAGCGCAACATTATCATCTGGTTATCAACCTTGCCGATCAGTGGCGCAGCGCGATTGTAACGCGTTTCACCGGTGCACCTGTTCGTATCGGGTTCGCCTTCAATAAACGCAATACTGCCTTCTGGCGCTTTTGCCATACTGCATTAGCCCCCGTCACAAATCACAACGCGTTACACACCGTCGAACAAAATCTCTCCATACTTTCACCGTTACCGGTGGTTCCCCAGCCGGCCGTCACCATGGCTTACCGTTCAGAAGACTGGGAGAACGCACGTCAAAAGCTCGCGCAAACGGGTGTGGGGGATGACTACATCGTGATTCAGCCTACGTCGCGCTGGTTCTTTAAATGCTGGGACGAAGGCAAAATGGCGCAAACCATTACGGCGCTTCAGCAGGATGGTCACACCGTCGTGCTGACTGCCGGGCCGGATAAAAAAGAGATGGCGATGATTGAGCGCATTCTTGCCGCCTCGCCGAAAACCGGCGTCGTCTCGCTGGCGGGCCAATTAACGCTGCGTCAGCTGGCCTCCCTCATCGATCATGCTCGATTATTTATTGGCGTGGATTCCGTGCCGATGCATATGGCCGCCGCGCTGCAAACGCCGTGTGTCGCGCTTTTTGGCCCGTCCAAACTGACGTTCTGGTCGCCGTGGCAGGTAAAAGGGGAGGTGATATGGGCAGGCGATTACGGCCCGCTCCCCAACCCGGACGCCATTGATACCAACACCAAAGAACGCTACCTCGACGCCATTCCTGTGGAAGCCGTCGTCTCCGCGGCAAGGAGATACCTGTAATGAAACACCATCGTCTGGCGATTGTTCGCCAAAAATATCGCCCGGATGGCGGGGCGGAACGTTTCGTCTCCAGAGCCCTTACCGCGTTAAGCAACCAAAACCTTGAACTCAACGTCATCACACGCGAATGGCAGGGCGAAAAGCAGGACGACTGGCATATCCACATCTGCGACCCGCGCAAATGGGGCCGCATCAGCCGCGAACGCGGATTTGCTCACGCCGCGCGCGCGCTCTGGCAACAGCAGCAGTTTGATATTGTTCAAAGCCATGAGCGCATTCCAGGCTGTGACATTTATCGCGCAGGCGATGGCGTGCATCGGCGCTGGCTGCTGCAGCGCGCGCGTATCCTGCCCGCCTGGCGTGCACACATGCTCATGCATGACCGCTATCACCGCTATGTGATGAACGCCGAACGTGAAATGTATCAGGCACCCGAGTTGAAAGCCGTTATCTGTAATGCGGAGATGATCAAGCGCGAAATCGTCGAAGACTTTGATATTGACGCAAAAAAGATACATGTGATTTATAATTCAATTGATTCGTGCCGCTTCGTTCCAGTAGAAGAGGTACAACGTGTGGTATTGCGTCAGCAGTTTGGGGTGCCCGCTGACGCGACCGTGTTCTGCTTCGTGGGATCGGGGTTTGAACGAAAAGGGTTAGCCAGCGCCATACGTGCTATTGCGGGAACCGCGGCATGGCTGATTGTGGTTGGACAGGATAAAGCAGAGCGTCGTTATCGCGACCTTGCCCGGTCATTAGGCTGTGAAGGGCAAATTCGCTTTCTGGGTATGCAAAAAGAGACGCTGCCATTTTACCAGCTATCCGATGGTTTACTGTTGCCAACGCTGTATGATCCCTTCCCTAACGTCATACTGGAAGCGATGGCCTGCGGTTTACCGGTCATCACGTCGTCCAGCTGCGGTGGGGCAGAATTTATTGAGCAAGGCCAGAACGGCTTTTCCTGTGACGCACTTGATATCAGCACATTGAAGGAGGCGATAGCGGCCACCCCTTCACTGAACAACAATAACAACATGGGGCTTGCGGCGCGTGAACGCGTGAAAGAGGCGACTCCCGAAAAACTTTCAAGCCAGCTTATTTCGCTTTATCAAAAATTACTGGATTAATAATGCGCATCCTAATGATTATTGATGGTTTACCCGGTGGAGGCGCCGAAAAAACGGTTCTCACACTCTCCAGCGGACTGATAGAAATGGGGCACCAGGTCTCCCTTTTCTCTTTGCGGAAGGTGTGCGACTACGCCATTCCGGAGGGCATCGATTTTCAGGTTATTCAGGATACGTGCACCAAACCCTGGCGCAAGCTGACGGAGATCCCACGCCGCTCACGGCTGCTGGGTCAGGCGGTTGAGCGAGCCGAGCGCAGCGGTAAATTTGATGTGATTTTCTCCCATCTGCACAAAACTGACCGAATCGTGGCGCATTGCAGTGCGTTAGAGCGCGATAAGGTCTGGTTCTGCGTTCACGGTATGTTCTCCTTCTCCTACCTGCGTCATCGAAGCGGCCTGTCACGCTGGTTCAAGCATTTTAAAATTCGTCATACCTATGAAAACCGCAACGTTGTCGCCGTTTCGGCTGCCGTACTGAAGGATTTGTCCCAGACGCTGGCCATCGATCTTCGCCGCCAGGCGGTCATCCACAATCCGTTCGATATCCCCGAAATTCAGCGTCTGGCAGACGCTCCCTTTGAGATGCAGGGGCAGGATTACATCATCCACGTTGGCCGCTTCCATGAGCACAAACGTCACGATCGCCTGTTGCGGGCGTTCGCACTGAGCGGCCTGGATACCACGCTGGTCATGATGGGAAATGGTTCCGAGGCGAAAATTCAAAAACTGCAGCAGCTTGCCAGCGAACTGGGCATTGCTAACAAGGTCCTGTTCCGCCCGTTCGAGCCCAATCCCTATCCCTGGATCCATGGGGCACGCCTGTTAGTGCTCAGTTCCGACTGCGAAGGTTTTGGTAATGTGCTGGTTGAAGCGATCATCTGCCAGACGCCGCCCGTGAGCACTAACTGCCCAGGCGGCCCCGCTGAAATCCTCACGGGAACTTTAGCGCGCGGGCTGACAGAGATGAATGACGAATCACTGGCAAAAACGCTGGCGGATATTTACACCACGCCGCCGGCCGTCGATCGCGAAACGATATCATCGTTCGGCATCAACGCTATTTGCCAGCAATATATTGCTTTGGTCGACAATCAATAATAATCAGGTTTTTTATGCAAAATTCAGTGCCATTATTAAGCGTGGTGGTTGCCGTTTACAACGGTGAAGCTTTCCTGGATCAGTTCTTTACCTGCCTTACGGATCAGCGTATCGACGATATGGAAGTGATCATCGTCAACGATGGCTCCACCGACGGTTCGATGCAGATCGTCAATAAGTGGCGCGAAAAACTGCCGCAGATGCAGGTGATTGATCAGGCAAATCAGGGAGTCTCTGTCGCCCGTAACACCGGTCTGGCCATTGCCACCGGGCAATATCTTTCCTTCCCTGATATTGATGATGTCTTCAAGCCCGGCATGTACCAGCACCTTCTTGAGATGGCCGTCACGCAGAACCTGGATGTCGCCACCTGTAACGGGAACTACGTCTGGGAAAATAATAAGAAGCCTTCGCGTCCTATCTTCCCGGAAGACAAACTGGCGTCAACGGGGGTGATGACCGGCGCGGCATGGCTGAAAAAAGCGCTCGATTCCCGCAAGTTTTTGCATGTCACCTGGCTCAATATCTATCGCCACGACTTTATCCGCCAGAACGGCTTTCGTTTTGAACCCGGCCTGCGCCACCAGGATATTCCGTGGACCACCGAAGTGCTGCTCGCGGCAGAGCGGGTTCAGTACACCAGTGAACGTTATTATGACTACTACATTCACTCCGCATCGGTGTCGCACACACCAGACAATGACGACACGCTGATCCGTTCCGCGCGCCATTACATGAAAATCCTTCAGATGCTTGATGCCATTAATCAGCGCTATCCGGACAAAATCAAAAATATCCCCGCCTGCCACTGGCAAATTGCCAAAGAGGGGCTTGGGATTATTCATACCTTCGATAACATGAAGGATGAAAAGAAAAAGTCGATGATTATTAAAGAATTCTTCGATACAGGCATCTGGAAGCTTATCTGGAAAAGTGCAAAAAGTCCGCGACTGCGCTGGCGCCTGGGCCGACGTTATTTCCGTTTGAAGCGGTATGTGGCATAAGAGATAGCTTTACCTGGCTTAAATGCTTAGAATTTGCCCGCCGAAACTGAAAAAACGGATAATCGCTTGGAATTGTTGTATACCGCCCTGCTCTACATCATTCAGCCACTGGTGTGGCTGCGACTATTGCTTCGTAGCCGTAAAGCGCCTGCGTACCGTAAACGCTGGGCTGAACGCTATGGCTATTGCCGTAATAAAGTGGCCCCGGACGGTATTTTGCTGCATTCCGTTTCTGTCGGTGAAACGCTGGCGGCGATCCCGCTGGTTCGCGCCCTGCGTCACCGCTATCCTTCCCTGCCGATCACCGTCACCACCATGACGCCGACCGGCTCCGAGCGCGCCCTGTCCGCGTTTGGTAAAGATGTGCAGCACGTCTATCTGCCTTACGATCTCCCGTGCGCCATGAACCGTTTCCTCAATACCGTTCGCCCGAAGCTGGTGATCGTGATGGAGACCGAACTGTGGCCGAATATGATTTCCGCCCTGCATGCCCGTAAAATTCCGCTGGTGATTGCCAACGCGCGCTTGTCTGAACGTTCCGCGAAGGGTTACGGCAAGCTGGGTAAATTTATGCGTCGCCTGCTCAGCAAAATTACCCTGATTGCGGCACAGAACGATGAAGACGCGGCACGGTTCACGGCGCTTGGTCTGAAACGCAATCAGCTTGCCGTGACCGGCAGCCTGAAGTTCGATATTTCCGTTACGCCGGAGCTGGCGGCACGGGCGGTGACGCTGCGTCGCCAGTGGGCACCCCGTCGTCAGGTGTGGATTGCTACCAGCACCCACGACGGTGAAGAAGAGATTATCCTCCAGGCGCATCGCAAGCTACTGGAGACCTTCCCTGATCTGCTGCTGATCCTGGTGCCGCGCCATCCGGAGCGTTTCAAAGATGCTCGCGAAATGGTACAGAAAGGCGGTTTCAGCTTCACCCTGCGCAGCACCGGTGAGATCCCTTCCGGCAGCACCCAGGTGGTAATTGGCGATACCATGGGCGAGCTTATGCTGCTGTACGGCATTGCCGATCTGGCGTTTGTCGGCGGCAGCCTGGTTGAGCGCGGAGGCCATAACCCTCTGGAGCCAGCGGCGCACGCCATTCCGGTACTGATGGGGCCACACACGTTCAACTTCAAAGATATCTGCGCGAAATTGCAGCAGGCCGATGGCTTAATTACCGTGACGGATGCGGACTCGGTGGTGAAAGAGGTTTCAACCCTGCTCACCGACGAAGACTACCGTCTGTGGTACGGCCGCCATGCTGTTGAGGTACTGCATCAGAATCAGGGCGCGTTGACCCGTTTGCTGCAGCTTCTGCAACCTTACCTGCCTCAGCGGAGCCACTGATGTCTGCGCGTCTGTCGGTCGTCACGATCGCCAAAAACGCTGCCGACCTGCTTCCGGACTACCTGGCCTCCGTTTCATGGGCGGATGAAATCATCCTGCTTGATTCCGGCAGCACCGATAACACGGTAGAAATGGCGCGTGCGGCAGGCGTAAAGGTCTATGTCGACACCGACTGGCAGGGCTACGGTATCCAGCGCCAGCGCGCGCAGGCCTGCGCCACCGGCGATTACGTGCTGATGATCGATACCGATGAGCGCATTACGCCGGCGCTTCAGCAGAGCATTCAGGCCATCCTGGCCGCCCCACAGCCTGGCGCGGTCTACAGCATTGCACGTCGCAACTACTTCCTCGGGCGGTTTATGCGCCACAGCGGCTGGTATCCTGACCGCGTTATGCGCCTTTACGAGCGCACCCGTTATCAGTACAACGACAACCTGGTGCATGAGTCTCTGGCCTGTGAGAACGCCCAGGTTATCCCGCTGTCGGGCGATCTGCTGCACCTCACCTGCCGCGATTTCGCCAGCTTCCAGCGTAAGCAGCTGAGCTACGCCACCGCATGGGCGCAGGAGCGCCACCAGCGCGGCAAGACAGCCTCGTTGACGGGCATCTTCACCCACACGCTGGGCGCGTTTCTGAAAACGCTGCTGCTGCGTGGCGGCGTGCTGGATGGCAAACAGGGTTGGTTACTCGCGGTGGTAAATGCCCAGTATACTTTCAACAAATATACCGAGCTGTGGGCGCTCTGCCGCGGCTACTCTGAGAAAACGTGAGCCATGAGCACAAAAGCGATTTATCCGGGTACCTTCGATCCGATCACCAACGGTCATCTTGATATCATCACGCGCGCAGCAAGCATGTTTGACAAGGTGATTCTGGCCATTGCCGCCAGCCCCAGCAAAAAACCGATGTTCGATCTGAACGAGCGCGTTGCGCTTGCCACCGATGCGATTTCTCATCTGCCGAACGTGGAAGTCGTAGGGTTCAGTGACCTGATGGCCAACTTTGCCCGCGCCCAGCAGGCCAACATTCTGATCCGCGGATTACGCGCGGTGGCGGATTTTGAGTATGAGATGCAGCTGGCGCACATGAACCGCCATCTGATGCCGGAGCTGGAAAGCGTATTCCTGATGCCGTCGAAGGAGTGGTCGTTTATCTCCTCCTCGCTGGTGAAGGAGGTCGCGCGTCATCAGGGCGATGTGACTCACTTCCTGCCGGAAAACGTGCATCAGGCGTTAATGGAAAAGCTGAAGTAACCGTCGCCCGGTGGCGAGGCGCTTACCGGGCCTGATATACGCTTATTTCTGACACTGACGGCAATAGAACGTGGCGCGCTGGGCGTGCTTCGTTGCAATAATCGGTGTGCCACAGACTCTGCACGGCTCGCCTTTGCGGCCATAAACCTGCAGCTCCTGCGCGAAATAGCCAGGCTTACCATCGCTCTGCAGGAAGTCCTTCAGCGTTGTCCCCCCCTGTTCAATGGAGCGCAGCAGCACCGCCTTAATCACTCTGACCAGCAGTTCGCACTCCTGCGCCGAGAGCGACGAGGCCAGCCGATCGGGATGGATCCCGGCAGCAAACAGCGATTCGCTGGCGTAAATATTCCCCACGCCCACCACCAGCTTGTTATCCATTAGCCAGGGCTTAATCGGCGCTTTCTTCTTCGCACACTTTGCTCTCAGGTAATCAGCGTTAAACGCCTCAGAGAGCGGCTCCGGCCCCAGATGCGCCAGCGCGCTATGGCCTTCCAGCTCTTTGGTCCACAGCCATGCGCCAAAGCGGCGGGGGTCGGTGTAGCGCAGCACTTTGCCGTTACTCATGACAAGGTCAACGTGATCGTGCTTTTCAGCAGACAGCTCTTCGGTGAGGATCCGCAGGCTGCCGGACATCCCCAGGTGGATGATGATCCAGCCGTCAGGCAGCTCCAGCAGCAGGTATTTCGCGCGGCGCTGCACGCTGATGACGGGCTTATCGCTTAACGCGTGAATTTCATCGGAAACCGGCCAGCGAAGACGACCATTGCGGACAACAGCATGAAGAATGGTCGCACCAACCAGATGTGGTTCAATGCCGCGGCGGCTGGTCTCTACCTCAGGTAATTCAGGCATGGTTCCTCCGTTGGATGCAGAATGCAAAAAACCCCGCAGTTGCGGGGTTTTTCAATACAAGGAATCTAAAATTATTTGATTTTAGCTTCTTTGTACAGTACGTGCTGGCGTACAACTGGATCGAATTTTTTCAGTTCCAGTTTTTCCGGCTTAGTACGTTTGTTCTTCGTGGTGGTGTAGAAGTGACCAGTACCAGCAGAAGAAACCAGCTTGATTTTCTCACGAATACCTTTAGCCATGATTTATTTCCTCTTTAAGTACTTAGTACTTTTCGCCACGGGCACGCAGTTCGGACAGAACTGTATCGATGCCTTTCTTATCAATAACACGCATACCTTTAGCAGATACACGCAGGGTGACAAAACGCTTCTCGCTCTCAACCCAGAAACGGTGAGAGTGCAGGTTAGGCAGGAAACGGCGTTTAGTCGCGTTCAGTGCGTGGGAACGGTTGTTACCGGTCACCGGACGCTTGCCAGTAACTTGGCAGACTCGGGACATGTCTATTCTCCAAAAATCAAATTAGCTCGAGCTTCGTATGGGGTATCGGCGCCTCGTCAGGCTTTACAGCCCGGTCATCGCATAGTTCTAAGTGAACTCTCGATTGCCAGGCCCAAATGCCAAACCCGAGATTCTCAAAGGTGGCGTAGTATACGCTGACTCGGCGGTGTGCTCAAGTCCCGAGCAGACAAAGATCCCAATGGATCGCGTAAAATGGTCTAAATCCAACCATGTTCTGCAAAAGAGAGGTACTCTCCGCGGCCAATTATCAGATGGTCCAGCACACGAATGTCCATGATTTGACAGCACTTGATAATGCGTTTGGTGATTTCTTTGTCAGCTCTGCTTGGTTCTGCACAGCCAGAGGGGTGATTATGCGCGAGGATCACGCCGGCTGCATTCACTTTTATCGCTTCCCGCACGATTTCTCGGGGATGGACCTCAACGTGGCTTAATGTACCCGAAAACAGGTGGCAATGCTTCAGCACCCGGTTTTTGTTATCAAGAAAGATCGCCATAAAGATCTCGCGCTCGGCGTCTGCCAGCTGGCTTTGCAAAAACTCGCGGGTCATTTCAGGGGTCAGGAGCGGGTCTTCTTCCTGCATACGCACAATGTAGAAACGTCGGGCAAGTTCGGCAATCCCCCTTAACTGGGCAAATTTCGCCACGCCAATGCCATCAACCTCTTTAAACGCCGCCATGTCGGCGGTCAGCAGGCCATACAGCGAACCGAAGTGGTGGATCAACTCGCGCGCCAGGACATAGACCGACTTCCCCTGAGTGCCGGTTCGCAAGAACAGCGCCAGCAGCTCTGCATCAGTAAGCGACGTAATGCCATAGCGCAGCATTTTTTCACGCGGTAACAGCGATAATACCTCATCCATGCCCTGTCTCCTTAGGTTTAACACTATGCTGCCACAGCTCCCCCCCTGCTCGACGCCCATTTTTCGTTCCTGCGTAGCGCCTCGCAAAGTGGATAACGGACAAAATCACCCCGTTTTAGGGATTGTGATAAAATGCCGGCTCTCTGGTGAAACCCAACAGGAAAGAATCATGATGAGCCTGGCCGGTAAAAAAATCGTTCTTGGCGTGAGCGGCGGCATTGCTGCCTATAAAGCGCCGGAGCTGGTGCGCCGTTTGCGCGAGCGCGGAGCCGACGTGCGGGTCGCGATAACCGAAGGCGGCAAAGCCTTTATTACTCCCCTGAGCCTGCAGGCCGTGTCGGGATACCCGGTGTCGGATAGCCTGCTCGATCCGGCGGCTGAAGCCGCGATGGGCCATATTGAGCTCGGCAAGTGGGCAGACCTGGTTATCCTCGCCCCTGCAACGGCTGACTTAATCGCCCGCGTCGCGGCCGGTATGGCGAACGATCTGGTCTCCACCATTTGCCTTGCCACACCGTCTCCCGTCGCCGTCGTGCCTGCGATGAATCAGCAGATGTACCGCAACGCTGCCACCCAGCATAACCTCGAGACGCTGGCCTCTCGCGGCCTGCTTATCTGGGGGCCGGACAGCGGCAGCCAGGCCTGTGGGGATATCGGCCCCGGGCGCATGCTCGATCCGCTGACGATTGTCGATATGGCTGCCGCTCATTTTTCGCCTGTCAACGATCTGCAACATCTCAACATCATGATTACCGCGGGCCCAACGCGCGAGCCGCTGGACCCGGTGCGCTACATCACCAACCACAGCTCCGGCAAGATGGGCTTTGCGATTGCTGCCGCTGCGGCAAAACGCGGCGCGAACGTCACGCTCGTCAGTGGCCCGGTGTCGTTACCGACGCCACCCTTCGTGCAGCGCATTAACGTGACCACAGCCCTGGAAATGGAGGCTGCCGTTCAGGCGCACGCCCAGAATCAGCAGATTTTTATCGGCTGTGCCGCCGTCGCTGACTATCGTGCAGAGACCATCGCAGACAGCAAAATTAAGAAACAAGGCGATGAATTAACACTAAAAATGGTTAAAAACCCGGACATCGTGGCCGGCGTTGCCGCACTGAAAAACCATCGTCCTTACGTTGTTGGGTTTGCCGCCGAAACAAATAATGTGGAAGAATATGCCCGGCAAAAGCGTACCCGCAAAAACCTCGATTTGATTTGCGCGAATGATGTCTCGCTGTCCACGCAAGGATTTAACAGCGACAGCAACGCATTGCACCTTTTCTGGCAGGATGGAGATAAAGTCTTACCGCTTGAGCGCAAGGAACTCCTGGGCCAACAATTACTGGACGAGATCGTTACCCGTTATGATGAAAAAAATCGACGTTAAGATTCTGGACCCGCGCGTTGGCGAGCAATTTCCGCTGCCAACCTATGCCACCTCCGGCTCTGCCGGTCTTGACCTGCGCGCCTGTCTCGATGACGCCGTAGCGCTGGCGCCGGGCGAGACAACCCTGCTCCCGACCGGTCTGGCGATTCACATTGCTGACCCGTCGCTGGCGGCGGTGATCCTGCCGCGTTCTGGTTTGGGCCACAAGCATGGTATTGTGCTGGGCAACCTGGTCGGCCTGATTGACTCTGACTACCAGGGCCAGCTGATGGTCTCCGTCTGGAACCGTGGCCAGGATAGCTTCACCATTGAACCCGGCGAGCGGATCGCGCAGATGGTGTTTGTACCTGTTGTGCAGGCCGAATTTAACCTGGTGGCCGACTTTGACGCCACCGACCGTGGCGAAGGCGGCTTCGGCCATTCAGGGCGTAAATAGTCGCCCGTTAGACACGCATCTCACAGCGCCATAATGCAATAACAAACCGCAAACGTCAGTTTGCGGTCGCTGTGTGGATGCCAGCCTGGCAAGTGCTTATTTTCAGGGGTATTTTGTAACATGGCAGAAAAACAAACCGCGAAAAGGAATCGTCGCGAAGAAATACTTCAGTCTCTGGCTCTGATGCTTGAATCCAGCGATGGCAGTCAACGCATTACCACAGCAAAACTGGCGGCCTCCGTGGGCGTGTCGGAAGCGGCGCTGTATCGCCATTTCCCGAGCAAGACCCGGATGTTCGACAGCCTGATTGAGTTTATTGAAGACAGCCTGATCACGCGTATCAACCTGATTCTGAAAGATGAGAAAGACACCAGCGCGCGTCTGCGTCTGATTGTGCAGTTGATTCTGGGCTTTGGCGAGCGTAATCCTGGCCTGACCCGTATCCTGACCGGACACGCCCTGATGTTTGAGCAGGATCGTCTGCAGGGCCGCATCAATCAGCTTTTTGAGCGCATAGAGGCGCAGCTGCGCCAGGTCCTGCGTGAGAAGAAGATGCGTGAAGGCGAAGGGTACATCACCGATGAGACGCTGCTGGCAAGCCAGATCCTGGCGTTTTGCGAAGGGATGCTCTCCCGCTTCGTGCGCAGTGAATTCAAATATCGCCCAACGGACGATTTTGACGCCCGCTGGCCGTTAGTGGCTTCGCAGTTGCAGTAACGTTATCCGGCCTGCGTAACCCTTAGGCCCGGTAAGCGCTAGCGCCACCGGGCAAAAAATCACACGCCAAACGCTTCCCGATAGGCACGCACCGCCGCCAGATGGTCCGCCATCTCTGGCTTCTCTTCCAGATACGCAATCAGGTCTTTCAGCGTGATGATTGACGTCACTTTACAGCCGTAATCACGCTCCACTTCCTGAATAGCCGAGATCTCGCCGCGTCCGCGCTCCTGACGGTCCAGAGAGATCAGCACGCCCGCAAGCGTTGCGCCGTTCGCCTGGATAATCTCCATCGATTCACGGATCGCGGTGCCTGCCGTGATCACATCATCCACCAGCATCACGCGGCCCTGCAGCGCGCTGCCGACCAGGTTCCCGCCTTCACCGTGAGTTTTCGCCTCTTTACGGTTAAAGCAGTACGGCACGTCGCGATCGTGATGTTCTGCCAGGGCGACCGCCGTGGTGGTCGCAATTGGAATGCCTTTGTAGGCCGGGCCAAACAGCAGGTCAAAATCAATCTTTGAATCCACCAGAGCCTCGGCATAGAAACGGCCCAGCAGAGCCAGATCGCGCCCGGTATTAAACAGCCCGGCGTTGAAGAAATAGGGGCTTTTCCGCCCGGATTTCAGCGTGAACTCGCCAAACTTAAGTACCTGCTTGTTAAGCGCAAACTCAATAAACTGGCGCTGATATGGTTTCATGGATTCGCTCCTTTATTTTCTGTCTTACAGGCAAAAAAAAGGCGACTCATTGGTCGCCTTTAAAATCAATTTTCTAACGCCGCTTTCTGCGTCGTGACAATAGATTCGATTCCCCCTCGGGCCAGCGCCAGCAAGGAGAGAAGCTCTTCATGGGTGAACGGCTCGCCTTCTGCGGTGCCCTGCACCTCAATGATGCGTCCGTCTTCGGTCATCACCACATTCATGTCAGTTTCCGCCGCGGAATCTTCAACGTATTCCAGATCGCACAGCGCTTCACCGTTAACGATACCCACGGAAACCGCCGCAACCATCCCTTTCATAGGGTTAGTTTTCAGCTTGCCGGCCGCAACCAGCTTGTTCAGCGCATCCGCCAGCGCAACACAGGCGCCGGTAATAGACGCCGTACGCGTGCCGCCATCGGCCTGAATCACATCGCAGTCCAGCGTGATGGTGAATTCGCCCAGCACTTTCAAATCAACGGCTGCACGCAGCGCACGCGCGATCAGACGCTGGATCTCCATGGTACGTCCACCCTGTTTACCCTTTGCCGCTTCACGGGCGTTACGAGTATGGGTCGCACGCGGCAGCATGCCGTATTCGGCGGTGATCCAGCCCTGGCCCTGACCTTTCAGAAAGCGAGGAACGCCTTCTTCAATAGACGCGGTGCACAGCACTTTGGTGTCACCAAACTCAACCAGCACGGAGCCTTCAGCGTGTTTTGTATAGTTACGGGTCAGGGTGACGGGACGCACCTGATTGGCGCTACGGCCTGATGGACGCATGATGAATTCTCCGGCTTGAAACGAATGTGGCTGCGCATTATACGGATAAAGGGCGCTTATTCCTATCCTGAGAAGCCCCCGAAAGCTATAATCCCCCCATCTCTCTTTTAAAAACGGGAATGTCTATGATCCGCAGTATGACCGCCTACGCCCGGCGTGAAATCAAGGGTAGCTGGGGTAGCGCTACCTGGGAAATGCGCTCGGTAAACCAGCGCTATCTGGAAACGTATTTCCGTATGCCGGAGCAGTTCCGCAGCCTGGAGCCAGTCGTGCGTGAGCGTATTCGTGCTCGTCTGACGCGTGGCAAAGTGGAATGCAACCTGCGTTTTGAACCCGATGCCAGCGCTCAGGGTGAGCTGATCCTTAACGAAAAACTGGCTCGCCAGCTGGTGAACGCAGCCAACTGGGTCAAGATGCAGAGCGACGAAGGCGAAATCAACCCGGTGGATATCCTGCGCTGGCCTGGCGTGATGGCTGCCGGTGAACAGGATCTGGACGCCATTACCGCTGAAATTCTCTCCGCCCTCGACGGCACGCTGGACGACTTTATCGTTGCCCGCGAAACAGAAGGCCAGGCGCTGAAAGCCATGATTGAGCAGCGTCTTGAAGGCGTGAGCGCCGAAGTGGCTAAAGTTCGCAGCCATATGCCTGAAGTGCTGCAATGGCAGCGCGAGCGTCTGGTGGCGAAACTTGAAGAAGCAGAAGTCCAGCTCGAAAACACCCGTCTGGAACAGGAGCTTGTCCTGATGGCGCAGCGTGTTGACGTTGCCGAAGAGCTGGACCGTCTTGGCGCGCACGTTAAAGAGACCTACAACATTCTGAAGAAGAAAGAAGCTGTGGGTCGTCGCCTCGACTTCATGATGCAGGAGTTCAACCGTGAGTCAAACACGCTGGCCTCTAAGTCGATTAATGCTGACGTGACCAACTCCGCGATTGAGCTGAAGGTGCTCATCGAGCAGATGCGCGAGCAGATTCAGAATATCGAGTAACGACTTTCGGGTGGTATCGTTCGATATCACCCATTATTTATTCTAATCCGTTTTTCTCTACCCCTTTCCCGCCTACCGCCATCTATAAGCCATTTTCATCAAAATCTGATTAGATTTTGTAGGGCAAAGTACATCACCTTAGAAAATCTCAATCGTGATCCTGCGCACAACTCGCTAACCTCTGGGCGCTCACACCGGAGGTTATATGCTGCTTCATATTCTTTATCTCGTTGGTATCACCGCAGAGGCCATGACGGGCGCGCTTGCAGCCGGGCGCCGGCGCATGGACACCTTCGGCGTGATCATCATCGCCACTGCCACCGCGCTGGGTGGCGGCTCGGTACGTGACATTTTGCTGGGCCACTATCCACTGGGTTGGGTAAAACACCCGGAGTACGTGGTTATCGTGGCCACCGCCGCGGTATTGACGACCATTGTGGCTCCCGTGATGTCCCACCTGCGCCGCCTGTTCCTGGTGCTGGACGCCATAGGGCTTATCGTCTTTTCCATTATCGGGGCGCAAATTGCGCTGGATATGGGGGAAGGCCCGATTATCGCCACCATTGCCGCCGTCGTGACCGGCGTGTTTGGCGGTGTGCTGCGCGATATGTTTTGCAAACGTATCCCGCTCGTTTTTCAGAAGGAGCTTTACGCCGGCATCTCCTTCGCGGCAGCCGTACTGTATATCGCTCTGCAGCATTACGTCTCCAACCATGACGTCGTGGTGATCTCCACCCTGCTTTTTGGCTTTACGGCACGCATGCTGGCGCTGCGCCTGAAGCTGGGGTTGCCCGTTTTCCACTACAAACACAACGTGCACTGATTTCAGAATCCGTTGATGCGCTGTTCGGCAAGCCATGCTGCCAGCGCCTCGACCTGGGGATGGTGTAACCACCCGACTATTTGCTGCGCTTTTTCTTTTCCGGTCCCCGGCAGGTGTTGCCACTCTTCGGCGCGACGGCTGCGCATTGCCTGCCACGATGTGTCCCCGGCGGCATTCAGCGTGGCTTTGGTTACCGGAATACCCATCGCCGTGATCCAGCGGATAAAAGGTTGTTCACGAATCAGGTTAAAACGATGCCAAAGCGCTACACCGCGTGCGGCGGAAAATCCCGGCGTCGACTGGATCTGCGCCTGGTTTAAGCGCAACCACGAAAAGATATGCTCAAAATGATGCGCCTGGTAAAGCGCACGCCAGCCAGCCTCCCCCAGACCCTTAACGTCCAGCCCCTGCGTCGAGCTTAGCCACGTTAACCGGCTAAAGAACTGATCCATACATTCTGGCGAGGCATAAAAACAGGTCAGTGAATGAAACTGCGACGCCGGAGGGCGTGGTTTTTGCCGCTCAACCCCACGCCAGATCACCTTTTCAAACCGCGGGATGCCTTGCCCGGCCAGGCTAATCAGAATGTGATCGCCCGGCGCAATATCCAGCCGTTGCCATCGGTCCACCGACCCCAGGCTCACCCGTTGCACGCGTTTATCATCCAGTTGCACGGGTGCCAGTAATGCGACGACGGAAATTTTTCCCGTTCTGCCCACAGCAAACTGAATGTCCCGCACGTCGGCTACCTGCGAAACCGGGGTGTATTTCCACGCGATGACCCAATTCCCCTCTCCGGGTAGCCAGCGGTCGCCGGCGGGTTCAACGGCCGAACGCACCACAACGCCGTCCGTGACAAAGGGCAGAGGCGAGGTAAGCCAGTGCGCACGCTGTTTTTCGACCTCGTCTGCTGACTGGACTGGCAAGGTATAGCGGGCCGTTAAATCAAAGCCTGACTGCGATAACTGCGTAAGGTGCTTCTGCATGGTTTTGGGTCCATCAGGCCAGGCCCAGATAAACACGCCGATCTGCTTCAGAAGCGAGGCATCCGCGTGTCGCATCATCGCCCCGGCAACTTTAGCCCGTGCGTTCATTCCGCCCATTTGCTGCTGGAGGTGGTTATCACGCAGCAGAAACAACTCGCCCTGCAGAACGCTGTTCGCCAGCGCGCCTTCGGTGGATTGAGGCACCAATGGCATTGCGCGTACCTGCGCGGTCCAGTCTTCACCTTTTACGCCATCCCCACGGCTGACGGCCTGAATTAATGTCCCGTTGCGGTACACCAGCGTTACCGCCACACCGTCCACTTTTGGCTGCACCCAGAGATCGCGTCGGGCGTACATCCACTGGCGAAGCGCCTCTTTACTGGCAACCTTCTGAACGCCCGTGTGGGCGATGGGATGTTTGACCGTTCCCTTCAGCGCGGGAAGGGACGACTCCGCAGGTGCGTTACCAAAACATCGCTGCCACTGGGCCAGGCGGGCGGTGAGCTGGTCGTAAATCTCATCACTCACCTCGCTTGTCCCCTCTTTCCAGTAGGCCTCATCCCAGCGTGTTTTCTGCGCGCTCAACGCCGCAATCTCTTTCTCTGCCTTCCCCTGCGACCAGACGGGGCATACCGCCACGCTACAACCGCACCACAACAGCATCACACTGCTTATCCATCGCCACATTGCCACCCCTCCTTTGCATTGGGAGTGGTATAACCCGGCGCGCAAAACAACGCGATTAGCAACCTTTCACTTTGCGAGGCGTCATCCAGGCTTTCTTTTTGTTGCTGAAAACCAAAGATGAAACCTGAAAACGGCACGCAAAATTTAATAAACCATGGGAAAAAGTGTGACAAAGGCTACGTCACACAGCGCCGACGTGTATAATAAGCCCGTATGTAGGACTTCTTCGCTAACACATACAAAAGACTCTCATGGCTCAAGGCACGCTTTATATTGTTTCTGCCCCTAGTGGCGCGGGTAAATCCAGCCTTATTCAGGCACTGTTAAAAACCCAACCGTTGTACGACACACAGGTTTCTGTTTCTCACACCACGCGAGCACCGCGTCCGGGTGAGGTGCACGGTGAGCACTATTTCTTTGTGAATCACGACGAATTCAGAGCGATGATTGGCAGAGACGCGTTTCTTGAGCACGCTGAAGTTTTCGGTAACTACTACGGCACCTCGCGTGAAACCATTGAGCAGGTGCTGGCAACGGGCGTCAATGTGTTCCTGGATATCGACTGGCAGGGCGCGCAGCAGATCCGCAAGAAGATGCCGGACTCGCGCAGCATTTTTATACTGCCGCCGTCGAAAGATGAACTCGATCGCCGTCTGCGCGGTCGTGGTCAGGACAGCGAAGAGGTGATTGCAAAGCGTATGGCGCAGGCAGTTGCAGAAATGAGCCATTACGCGGAATATGATTACCTTATTGTGAATGATGATTTTGACGCCGCGCTGAGCGATCTCAAGACCATCCTTCGTGCAGAACGTCTGCGTATGAGCCGCCAGAAGCAGCGACATGACGCATTAATCACCAAACTGTTGGCAGACTGAACCCACTTTCAGTATCATGCCCAGTCATTTCTTCACCTGTGGAGCATTTTAAGTATGGCACGCGTAACTGTTCAGGACGCTGTAGAGAAAATTGGTAACCGTTTTGACCTGGTACTGGTCGCCGCGCGTCGCGCTCGTCAGATGCAGGTAGGCGGTAAAGATCCGCTGGTACCGGAAGAAAACGATAAAACCACCGTTATTGCACTTCGCGAAATCGAAGAAGGTCTGATCAACAACCAGATCCTCGACGTGCGTGAGCGCCAGGAGCAGCAAGAGCAGGAAGCCGCAGAACTGCAGGCCGTAACCGCCATTGCTGAAGGTCGTCGTTAATTAAACCTGCGGGTCGCCCTTGTATCTGTTTGAAAGCCTGAATCAACTGATTCAAACCTACCTGCCTGAAGACCAGATTAAGCGTCTTCAGCAGGCGTATCTCGTTGCACGTGACGCTCACGAGGGCCAGACACGTTCAAGCGGTGAACCCTATATCACGCACCCGGTTGCGGTAGCCTGTATTCTGGCCGAGATGAAACTCGACTACGAAACGCTGATGGCTGCCCTACTGCATGACGTGATCGAAGATACCCCTGCCACTTACCAGGATATGGAACAGCTGTTTGGCAAAAGCGTTGCCGAACTGGTGGAAGGGGTCTCTAAGCTTGATAAGCTGAACTTCCGCGATAAGAAAGAGGCGCAAGCCGAAAACTTCCGCAAGATGATTATGGCGATGGTGCAGGATATCCGCGTCATTCTCATCAAACTCGCTGACCGCACGCACAACATGCGCACGCTGGGCTCATTACGCCCGGACAAACGTCGCCGCATTGCCCGTGAAACCCTCGAAATTTACAGTCCGCTGGCGCATCGTTTAGGTATTCATCACATTAAAACCGAGCTGGAAGAGCTGGGTTTTGAAGCGTTGTACCCGAACCGCTATCGCGTAATTAAAGAGGTGGTGAAAGCCGCGCGCGGTAACCGTAAAGAGATGATCCAAAAAATCCTCTCTGAGATTGAAGGACGTTTACAGGAAGCGGGGATCCCCTGCCGCGTCAGCGGTCGCGAAAAACACCTGTACTCCATCTACTGCAAAATGGTGCTCAAAGAGCAGCGTTTTCACTCGATCATGGATATCTACGCGTTCCGCGTGATCGTCCAGGACTCGGACACCTGCTATCGCGTGCTGGGGCAGATGCACAGCCTGTATAAACCGCGTCCGGGGCGCGTGAAAGATTACATCGCCATTCCAAAAGCGAACGGCTATCAATCTTTGCACACCTCGATGATCGGGCCGCACGGTGTGCCTGTCGAAGTGCAGATCCGCACCGAAGATATGGACCAGATGGCGGAAATGGGTGTCGCGGCACACTGGGCCTATAAAGAGCACGGTGGCGAAAGCAGCACTACCGCACAGATCCGCGCCCAGCGCTGGATGCAAAGCCTGCTGGAACTGCAGCAGAGCGCGGGTAGCTCATTTGAATTCATTGAGAGCGTGAAATCCGATCTCTTCCCGGATGAGATTTACGTTTTCACACCAGAAGGGCGCATCGTCGAGCTGCCTGCTGGTGCCACACCGGTCGACTTTGCTTACGCCGTGCATACCGATATCGGTCATGCCTGCGTGGGCGCGCGCGTCGACAGACAGCCTTACCCGCTGTCGCAACCGCTCGCCAGCGGTCAAACAGTGGAAATTATTACCGCGCCGGGCGCACGTCCGAACGCGGCCTGGCTGAACTTTGTCGTCAGCTCCAAGGCGCGCGCCAAAATTCGTCAGCTGCTGAAAAACCTCAAGCGCGATGACTCCGTAAGCCTGGGTCGCCGTCTGCTCAACCACGCGTTGGGCGGCAGCCGTAAGCTCGCGGAGATCCCGCCAGAGAACATCCAGCATGAGCTGGAGCGCATGAAACTCGCCTCGCTGGACGACCTGCTGGCCGAGATCGGCCTTGGTAACGCCATGAGCGTGGTGGTAGCGAAGAACCTGCAGCAGGGCGACACCGCCTCCGTGCCGCAGTCCACGACGCAAGGCCACGGTCATCTGCCGATTAAAGGCGCTGACGGCGTGCTCATTACCTTCGCGAAATGCTGTCGACCTATCCCCGGCGACCCGATCATTGCCCACGTCAGCCCGGGCAAAGGCCTGGTGATCCACCACGAGTCCTGCCGTAACATCCGCGGCTATCAGAAAGAAGCGGAGAAGTTTATGGCGGTCGAATGGGATAAAGAGACGGCGCAGGAATTTATCACCGAAATTAAGGTGGATATGTTCAACCACCAGGGTGCCCTGGCAAACCTGACGGCTGCCATCAACACCGCCTCTTCCAACATTCAAAGCCTGAACACGGAAGAGAAAGATGGCCGCGTGTATAGCGCCTTTATTCGCCTGACCGCGCGCGACCGTGTGCATCTGGCGAACATTATGCGCAAAATCCGCGTGATGCCAGACGTTATCAAAGTCACTCGTAACAGAAACTAGGCTTATGAATTCAGTACGTTATGCACGTATCTGTGAAATGCTCGCCAGGCGCCAGCCTGACCTGACGGTCTGCATGGAGCAGGTCCATAAGCCTCACAATGTATCCGCTATTGTCCGTACAGCAGACGCCGTCGGCGTGCACGAAGTCCACGCCGTCTGGCCGGGCGCGCGTATGCGTACGATGGTCTCGGCTGCCGCAGGCAGTAATAGCTGGGTCTCGGTTAAATCTCACCAGACAATAGGCGATGCCGTATCCCATCTTAAGGGCCGTGGCATGCAGGTGCTTGCGACCAACCTGTCCGATAAAGCCGTAGATTTTCGCGAGATCGACTACACCCGCCCGACCTGCATTTTGATGGGTCAGGAGAAAACCGGGATCAGCCAGGAAGCGCTGGATCTGGCGGATCGGGATATCATCATCCCGATGATCGGCATGGTACAGTCCCTCAACGTCTCCGTTGCCTCCGCGCTGATCCTGTATGAAGCACAGCGCCAGCGTCAGAACGCCGGAATGTACGCGCGCAGCAGCAGCATGCTGCCGGAAGAAGAACAGCAGCGACTGCTGTTTGAAGGGGGCTATCCGGTGCTGGCCCGCGTGGCGAAACAGAAAAAATTACCTTACCCCCACGTCAACGCGCAGGGCGAAATTGAAGCCGATGCCGAGTGGTGGTCTACCATGCAGTACGCAGGATAACCGATGAAAGGCCGCCTGCTGGATGCTATCCCGCTCAACAGCCTGACGGGCGTGGGCGCGGCGCAAAGCGGTAAGCTGGCAAAAATTGGCCTGCATACCGTGCAGGATCTCCTGCTTCACCTCCCCCTGCGGTATGAAGACCGCACCCAGCTGTACAAAATTGGCGATCTCCTGCCCGCAATTTACGCTACCGTTGAGGGCGAAGTGCTGAACTGCAACATCACGTTCGGCGGACGTCGAATGATGACCTGTCAAATCAGCGACGGCACCGGCATTCTCACTATGCGCTTTTTCAACTTCAACGCGGCGATGAAAAACAGCCTTGCTACCGGAAGGCGGGTACTGGCTTATGGCGAAGCCAAACGCGGAAAATACGGCGCAGAGATGATCCACCCCGAGTATCGCGTACAGGGCGATCTCAGCATGCCGGAACTCCAGGAGACGCTCACGCCGGTCTACCCGACGACCGAAGGGATCAAGCAAGCGACGCTGCGCAAGCTGACCGATCAGGCGCTTGAGCTGCTTGATACCTGTGCCATCGCCGAGTTACTGCCGCCGGAGCTGGCGCAGGGCATGATGAGCCTGCCGGAGGCGCTGCGTACCCTGCACCGTCCGCCACCGACGCTCCAGCTCATTGATTTAGAAAGCGGCACGCATCCCGCCCAGCGGCGGCTTATCCTTGAGGAATTACTGGCTCACAACCTGAGCATGCTGGCCCTGCGTGCGGGAGCGCAGCGCTTCCACGCCCAGCCGTTAAGCCAGCGTGATGAGCTCAAAGATAAGCTTCTGGCCTCGCTGCCATTTAAGCCGACAGGCGCACAGGCGCGTGTCACCGCCGAAATTGAGCGCGATATGGCACTCGACGTGCCGATGATGCGTCTGGTTCAGGGCGACGTCGGTTCCGGTAAAACGCTGGTTGCCGCGCTGGCCGCATTGCGCGCCATTGCCCACGGCAAGCAGGTGGCACTGATGGCACCGACCGAACTGCTGGCCGAACAGCACGCCAATAACTTCCGCGCTTGGTTCGCCCCGCTTGGGGTTGAGGTGGGCTGGCTGGCCGGCAAGCAGAAGGGCAAAGCCCGTCTTGCGCAGCAGGAGGCGATTGCCAGCGGCCAGGTACAGATGATTGTTGGCACCCACGCCATCTTCCAGGAACAGGTCCAGTTTAACGGCCTGGCGCTGGTGATCATCGATGAACAGCACCGCTTTGGCGTGCATCAGCGTCTGGCGCTGTGGGAAAAGGGGCTGCAACAGGGCTACCATCCGCATCAGCTGATCATGACCGCCACGCCTATCCCGCGCACGCTGGCGATGACCGCCTACGCCGATCTCGATACCTCTACCATTGACGAGCTGCCGCCGGGCCGTACGCCGGTGACGACGGTCGCTATCCCGGACACGCGTCGCAGCGATATTATCGACCGCGTGCGCAACGCCTGCATGCAGGAAGGGCGTCAGGCCTACTGGGTGTGTACGCTGATTGAAGAGTCTGACCTGCTTGAAGCGCAGGCCGCAGAAGCCACCTGGGAAGAGCTTAAGCTGGCGCTACCGGAGCTGAACGTTGGCCTGGTGCACGGGCGTATGAAGCCCGCCGAGAAGCAGGCGGTCATGCAGGCCTTTAAACAGGGCGAGCTGCATCTTCTGATTGCCACAACGGTCATCGAAGTGGGCGTGGACGTGCCAAACGCCAGCCTGATGATTGTTGAAAACCCGGAGCGCCTGGGTCTTGCGCAACTCCACCAGCTGCGCGGGCGCGTTGGCCGCGGCGCGGTGGCCTCCCACTGCGTTCTGCTTTATAAAGCGCCGTTGTCCAAAACCGCGCAGATGCGTCTGCAGGTCTTACGCGACAGCAACGATGGTTTCGTGATTGCGCAAAAAGATCTGGAAATCCGCGGGCCGGGCGAATTGCTGGGCACGCGTCAGACGGGCAACGCCGAGTTTAAGGTAGCGGATTTAATGCGCGATCAGGCCATGATCCCCGAAGTTCAGCGCCTCGCCCGCCATATTCATGAACGCTACCCCGAGCAGGCGGCAGCGCTTATCGAACGCTGGATGCCTGAAACCGAGCGCTACTCCAACGCCTGAAAACGCCACAGAATCCCCCTCAGAAAAATTTCTAAATGCAATCGTTTGCTTTTACCAACTGGTCAGATAAAATGCCCGCTTTTCCACCGTGGGATTGCCGCCGATGTCCGTTAACACCATAGAGTCTCCTGATGCGCAACCGATTGCGCAGAAGCAAAACAGTGAACTGATCTACCGTCTTGAGGACCGCCCGCCGCTGCCTCAAACGCTGTTCGCCGCGTGTCAGCACCTGCTGGCAATGTTCGTGGCGGTGATCACCCCTGCGTTATTGATTTGCCAGGCGCTCGGTTTACCGGCTCAGGATACTCAGCACATCATCAGCATGTCCCTGTTCGCCTCCGGTGTGGCCTCCATTATTCAAATTAAAGCGTGGGGTCCGGTAGGGTCCGGGCTGCTGTCGATTCAGGGCACCAGTTTTAACTTTGTGGCCCCGCTGATCATGGGCGGTACGGCACTGAAAACCGGCGGTGCGGACGTCCCGACGATGATGGCAGCGCTGTTCGGCACGCTGATGCTGGCAAGCTGCACGGAGATGGTCATCTCCCGCGTGCTGCACCTGGCGCGCCGGGTGATCACGCCGCTGGTTTCCGGCGTGGTGGTGATGATTATCGGCCTGTCGCTGATACAGGTTGGCCTGACGTCCATCGGCGGTGGCTATGCGGCGATGAACGACCACACCTTTGGCGCACCAAAAAACCTGCTGCTGGCAGGCATCGTGCTGGCGATTATCATTCTGCTTAACCGTCAGCGTAACCCGTATCTGCGCGTGGCATCGCTGGTGATTGCGATGGCGGCTGGCTACCTGATGGCGTGGGCGCTGGGCATGCTGCCGGAGAACACCGCCCCTGCCAATGCGGCGCTCATTACTGTCCCCACCCCGCTGTACTACGGCCTGGGCATTGACTGGGGTCTGCTGCTGCCGCTGATGCTGGTCTTTATGATCACCTCGCTCGAAACCATCGGCGACATTACGGCCACCTCCGACGTCTCCGAGCAGCCGGTCTCCGGCCCGCTGTACATGAAGCGTCTTAAAGGCGGCGTGCTGGCGAACGGCCTGAACTCGTTCGTCTCGGCGGTGTTCAACACCTTCCCGAACTCCTGCTTCGGCCAGAACAACGGCGTGATCCAGCTGACCGGCGTTGCCAGCCGCTACGTGGGTTTTGTGGTTGCCCTGATGCTGATCGTGCTCGGTCTGTTCCCGGCGGTAAGCGGCTTTGTGCAGCACATCCCTGAGCCAGTGCTTGGCGGCGCAACGCTGGTGATGTTCGGCACCATTGCGGCGTCCGGCGTGCGTATCGTCTCGCGCGAGCCGCTGAACCGCCGCGCGATCATGATTATCGCCCTGTCGCTGGCCGTCGGTCTTGGCATCTCTCAGCAGCCGCTGATCCTGCAGTTTGCCCCTGACTGGGTGAAAAACCTGCTCTCTTCCGGCATCGCCGCCGGGGGGATCACCGCTATCGTTCTGAACCTTGTGTTCCCGCCTGAAAAGAACTGATCGCCATCACGGCAGGCTGTCAACGCCTGCCGTGACATCTCTTTACACCATTCCCGCCTTGAGGATTGCGCATAAATCGTGCATAACTCCTCTATGTGCGTTTCACGGGATGGAAGACCATGAAATTTATTGGAAAGCTACTTGTCTATCTTTTGGTGGCCCTGCTTATTGTAGTGCTGGCATTCTATTTTCTGCTTCAGACACGCTGGGGCGCGTCGCAGGCCAGCAGCTGGGTAACGGAAAATACCGCCTACGAACTCAATTTCGACCAGATGGATCACCGCTTTTCATCGCCATCCCACATCGTTCTGAAAAACGTCACCTTCGGGCGCGATGGCAAACCCGCCACGCTGGTCGCCAAAACGGTCGATATTGGTCTGAGCAGCCGTCAAATTACCGATCCGCTGCATATGGACACCATTACCCTGTTTGACGGGACGTTGAACCTCTCCCCGCAGACCGCGCCGCTGCCTTTCCAGGCAGACCGCCTGCAGTTGAACAACATGGCTTTTAACAGCCCGAATACCGAGTGGGATTTGAGCGCGCAAAAAGTGACGGGCGGCGTGAGCCCGTGGCAGCCCGAGGCGGGTAACGTGCTGGGCAAAAATGCGCAGATCCAGATGAGCGCGGGTTCGCTCACCCTGAACGGCGTCCCGGCGACCAACGTGCTGATAGAGGGCAAACTCAACGGCAAGGAGGTGGTGCTTAACACCATCGGTGCCGATATGGCGCGCGGCTCGCTCACCGGCTCGGCCCAGCGCAACGCCGATGGCGGCTGGGTTATCGATACCCTGCATCTGAATGATATCCGCCTGCAGAGCGAAAAAACGCTCGCCGATTTTTTCGCGCCGCTCACCACCGTTCCGTCCCTGCAGATTGGTCGGCTGGAGGTGACCGACGCGCGTCTTCAGGGGCCGGACTGGGCGGTGACCGATCTTGATTTAAGCCTGCGCAACCTGACGCTCGCCAAAGGCGACTGGCAGAGCCAGGACGGGCGTCTGTCGATGAACGCCAGCGAGTTTATCTACGGCTCGCTGCATCTGTTCGATCCTATCCTGAATACGGAGTTCTCCCCGCAGGGCATC
Organism: Enterobacter sp. V87_3; assembly: GCF_029967835.1. Classification (NCBI taxonomy): domain Bacteria; kingdom Pseudomonadati; phylum Pseudomonadota; class Gammaproteobacteria; order Enterobacterales; family Enterobacteriaceae; genus Enterobacter; species Enterobacter sp. V87_3. Next base: position 124,838 of record NZ_JASCAM010000025.1, read on the forward strand.
GCGCTGCGTCAGTTCACCTCCCGCTGGGAAGGCGGTATGGTCCGCACGTCAGGCAACTGGCTGCGCGACGGTAAAGCGCTGGTCCTGGACGACGCCGCCATCGCCGGGCTGGAGTACACCCTGCCCGAAAACTGGAAAACGCTGTGGATGGAGCCATTGCCGGAGTGGCTGAACAGCGTGACGCTGAAAAAATTCGGCCTGAGCCGCAATCTGGTCATTGATATCGATCCGGTCTTCCCGTGGCAGATAACCTCGCTTGACGGTTACGGCGCGAACCTGCAGCTGGCTAAAGATCGCCAGTGGGGCGTGTGGGGCGGCAGCGCCACGCTCAACGGTGCGGCGGCCACCTTTAACCGTGTTGACGTCCGGCGTCCGTCCCTGGCGATGAATGCGAACGCCGCGACGGTGAACATTACCGAGCTTAGCGCCTTTACGGAAAAAGGCATTCTGGAAGCGACGGCGACGGTTTCACAGCTGGCGCAGCGTCAAACCACCGTCAGCCTGAATGGCCGCGGCGTACCGCTCAATATCATCAACCAGTGGGGATGGCCCGCATTGCCAATCGCGGGCGACGGCAATATGCAGCTGACCGCCAGCGGCAGCATCCAGGCCCACGCACCGCTGAAGCCAACGGTTAACGGGAAGCTGAGTGCGGTGAATATGGATAAACAGCAGGTGCAGCAGACAATGACGGGTGGAGTGGTATCAACACCTGTGCAATAAACAAGCCGGGTGGCGGCTGCGCCTTACCCGGCCTAGAAAAATACTGCATCGTAGGCCCGGTAAGCGAAGCGCCACCGGGCATTTTTTCAGCTCAGAGGTGAACAACCACCTCATTTCCCTCGGCTTTCACCACCACGCCCCACTCGCTACCTGCGTGTGAACCGCCCTTCACGCTGCCCACCTTCAGCACGTTGCGCAAGCAGACTGACCAGTTCCGCGCCTCGCCAGCCCCTGTAATTGTAATGCTGTCGCCCTGACGTGACGCCTTAAGGGTAAACGCCACTGAGCCGTCCGCCGCAGGGACGTCGCTGACCGCCGTTGCACCGTCATTCAGGCTAAACAGCTGGAAGGCCGTCCCCTCATTCCACGCATAGTCCGGCTTGCGATCGTTGTTGCCCAGCGCCAGCAGGGTGTTATCACGCACATAGACCGGCAGGCTCAGGAAATCGTGCTGCTGCCTATGCCAGCGGCTGCCCTGAAGTTCGTCGTTATGCCACAGGTGCGTCCAGCGCCCTTCCGGCAGATAAAACTGCACGTCACCCGCTTCGGAGAACACCGGCGCAACCATCACCGAATCCCCCAGCATGTACTGACGGTCAAGATAATCACACGCCGGATCGTCCGGGAACTCCAGCATCATTGCGCGCAGCATCGGCGTCCCGAACTCGCGGGCCAGCGCCGCCTGGCGATACAGGTACGGCATCATCCGGCATTTTAGCTGGGTGAAGTGGCGCACCACATCGCAAGATTCGTCATCGTACGCCCACGGCACACGATAGGATTTGCTGCCGTGCAGGCGGCTATGGCTGGAGAACAGCCCGAACGCGCACCAGCGTTTATAGACGTGCGCCGGGGCGGTGTTTTCGAACCCGCCGATATCGTGGCTCCAGAAACCAAAGCCGGACAGACCAATCGACAGCCCGCCGCGCAGGCTTTCTGCCATAGATTCATAGTTGGCGTAGCAGTCGCCGCCCCAGTGAACCGGGAATTGTTGCGCACCGACGGACGCCGAGCGGGCAAACAGCACCGCCTCGTCTTCGCCCACCGTCTCTTTTAGCACGTTCCACACCAGTTCGTTGTAAATGTAGGCGTAGTGGTTATGCATCTTCTGCGGATCGGCCCCGTCGAACCACTGCACATCTGTCGGGATACGCTCGCCGAAGTCGGTTTTAAAGCAATCCACGCCAATATCCACCAGGCCCTTGAGCTTGTCGGCATACCACCGGCAGGCTTCCGGGTTGGTAAAGTCGTAAATCGCCAGCCCCGGCTGCCATTTATCCCACTGCCACAGCGAACCGTCCGGGCGCTTGAGCAAATAGCCTTTCTCTTTCAGCTCTTTAAACACCGGCGACTTCTGGCCGATATAGGGGTTGATCCACACGCAGACCTTCAGCCCCTTCTCCTTCAGGCGGCGGATCATCCCTTCCGGGTCCGGGAAGGTCACCGGGTCCCACTCAAAATCGCACCACTGGAAGGCCTTCATCCAGAAACAGTCGAAGTGGAAGACGTGCAGGGGCAGGTCGCGTTCGGCCATGCCGTCGATAAAGCTGTTAACCGTCGCTTCGTCGTAGTTGGTGGTAAATGAGGTGGTCAGCCACAGGCCAAACGACCACGCGGGCGGCAGCGCCGGACGACCAGTAAACTGCGTGTAGCGGTTGAGCACCTCTTTCGGCGTCGGGCCGTCGATCACGAAATATTCCAGATATTCGCCTTCGACGCTGAACTGCACCTTAGAGACTTTCTCTGAGCCGATCTCAAACGACACGTTTTCCGGATGGTTCACCAGCACGCCGTAGCCGCGGTTAGTGAGGTAGAACGGGATGTTTTTGTAGGATTGCTCGGTGCTGGTGCCGCCATCGCGGTTCCAGGTTTCTACCGTCTGGCCGTTGCGCACCAGCGCGGTAAAACGCTCGCCCAGGCCGTAGACCGTTTCCCCTACCCCCAGGTCCAGGCGTTCGAACATGTAGTTGTGATCGGTGTTACCGTCCTGCACGTAGCCGTTATTTTTCAACTGGCTGCCGGTAATCCGCTGTCCGTTGCGCAAGAAGTCCAGCGCCCAGAACTCCCCTTTGGTCACGCGCACGCTGATGCTGCCGCTTTTCAGCTCAGCAAACTCCGCGTTGTTTTCAATCTCGACCTTCACGTCGTTGAGAACGTTCAGCGGATAGTGCGGGCCGTTATCCAGCGCGCCCTGGAAATGCTCGATACGCACCCCGACAATCCCCTCCTGCGGGGCAAACAGGCGAACGGTGAACATCAATGTATCGAGCTGCCAGGTGCGTTCGCGCACGTCGCGCGGTGCCACGTACACCACCAGGTCGTTGCCCTGCTGTTCCACATCGAACACCTGAACCGGATACGTCACGTTCAGGCCCGGTTGAATAAGCCAGTTTCCATCACTGATTTTCATCTTCTCGTCCTCTTAGTTCTGTAATTCTTTGCTGACCGGCAGGTTCTCAAATTCCTGCTGATTGCGGCGCGCGCCCTGCGCCAGCTCGCCCATGATTTTGATCAGGAACGGCGTTTTCAGCGTGTAATAGCGTTTGGCGATAATGGCGCTCAGCACGTAGCAGATGGCCGGAACCAGGGTAAACAGGCCAACGATGATGCTGATGGTCGCGCTGTTCTGGGTTTTGGCCGCCGCGTCATACCCGCCGCCTGCCAGCATCCAGCCGATTAATGCCCCGCCCAGCGCCAGGCCAAGCTTGAGCACGAACAAGGTGCCCGCGAAGCTGATGCCGGTCAGGCGTTTGCCGTTAGTCCATTCACCGTAGTCGACGGTATCGGACATCATCACCCACTGGATTGGCGTCACCAGCTGGTGCAGCACGCCAATGACGAAGATGAAGGCGAACATCAGGACGGTGGCATGCATCGGCACGAAGAACATCGCCACGCTCACCACCGCCAGCGCGGCGTTGGTCCACCAGAAGATGCTGACCTTGCATTTCCAGTCGGTGAGCGGTTTCGCCAGTGCGGAGCCAATCAGGTTGCCGACGCAGTAGGTGGTGAGGAACGCGACGAACACTTCTGGCGAGCCCATGATCCAGGTGCAGTAGTACATCATCGCGCCGCCGCGCACGCAGACGGCGAGAATGTTGAGGATGGTGAGCACGCCCACGATGCGCCACTGGTCGTTGTGCCAGATGTCGCGTAGGTCTTCACGCATGGAGGTGGTGCTCGGCGGCACCTGGATGCGCTCTTTGGTGGTGAAGAAGCAGAATGCCAGCATCAGGAACGCGACCACCGACAGCACGGCGATCCCGCCCTGGAAACCAAAGGCTTTGTCTTCCCCGCCAATCAGCTTCACCAGCGGCATCATCAGTACCGTGGAGAGCATCCCGCCCGCCGTCGCCAGCACAAAGCGCCAGGACTGCAGGGAGATACGCTGCGTCGGGTCGTTGGTGATCACCCCGCCCAGCGCGCAGTAAGGAATATTCACCACGGTATAGAGCAGGGTCAGCAGGGTGTAGGTAACGGCGGCGTAAATCATTTTGCCGTTCAGGCTGAGGTCTGGCGTGGTGTAGGCCAGCACGCAGACGATGCCAAACGGGATCGCGCCGAACAGTATCCACGGACGGAACTTGCCCCAGCGGCTACGGGTGCGGTCGGCGATCAACCCCATGCACGGGTCGGAGATCGCATCCAGGGCGCGCGCCAGCAGGAACATGGTGCCGACAAACCCGGCGGGGATACCAAAGATATCGGTGTAGAAAAACATCATGTACAACATGACGTTATCAAAAATGATATGGCTGGCGGCATCGCCCATGCCGTAGCCAATCTTCTCTTTAACAGACAGTACTTCGCTCATATTTTTTTATCCTTCACGCTGTAGGGGGCGCTGAGACCGGTTACCGTGTTTTTAAACCATTGTTTCGAAGACGGGTATTCTGATTTCTGGTTAGCAAGTTATGTTTCTTGTTTTTTGTGATCGCGATAAAAGTTGACGAGCACGAAAAGCTAACCTGAGGATTTTCTTAGGAATTAACTGAAACAGGCGGGTTAAGGTCAAAAGAGCTGTGAAAAAAGCGTGTTGGGGGATGTGGTAAATGCCTGAAAGTAGCTATAATGCGCCCCGCCTCCATGTAGCAATCGAGGCGCGGAAGATCGTCATCTCCGGTGAGGTGGCTGGACTTCAAATCCAGTTGGGGACGCCAGCGTTCCCGGGCAGGTTCGACTCCTGTGATCTTCCGCCATAAATTCATATATATCAGTTGTAAAAATCCTTTTCTTATCCATAGAATTCATTCACTATTCGACAGTAGCATTTTCAATTCAGTATTCATTTAAAGCATCTTTTTCATCAAAAGATGACCTAATAGTATTATAAGGAATTGTTATGTACATTACTAAAGTTCAGGAAGATAAGCTCCAGTGGATTATAAAAAACAGTGAAGTCGCTCTTAGAAGTTTCATTTCAGACATTATAATAAAAGCATATCCGACTCCCTTAGAGTTCAAAACTCAACTTCAAAAAATAACAATTACTGACGATGTGATTTTTTCAAGGAGATTGAATGCAAAAATTAATGATCTCACAAAACACCATGAATCAATACATAATGAAATATTGACATGTGAAACAAATTATCGCACGCAAAAATATAACAATGATGTACCATATGTTTCTTCATTAATTGACTTGATAATGGTATTCTTTAATAGAGTTTTTTCAAACGAATCATTGATCAAGAAATTCCCCTCTGTCGAGGACTTTCACTATTCATGCTCATTATATCACAAACTAAGAAATAACTTCTCACATCCGGCCTCATATCTCACACCTATTTCTGATGCCAATAAGACTTTGACATTTGTTGAGCATATGTTGACAGGGCTTGACGATAAATATTTTTGGTACTGTGGCAAAACCATAATTGAAAGAGAAATAAAGGAATATAAATTATTAAATTACAATGATGATAAAGTCACTAATAATCTTAGCATTGCAAAAGCATCACACAAGGTATTAATAGGAAGAGATGAAGAGCTTTCAACACTATATAAATCTATTTTAGGGGATAATGACTCTATACGTTTAGCTGGTTCTGTCGTATTATACGGATATGGTGGAGTGGGAAAAACCGCATTAACACTTGAATTCTTACAAAAATTATTAAAAGACAAGAAAGACGGAAAGTATAACAAAGTTGATTTTATTCTTTTTTATTCCAGTAAAGACGAATATTTGAAAAGCAATTACTCAACAGGTGAACTTTATATTGATGATAGAAAACCAGAATTTAAAAGCTTTAATGAATTACAAGATTTGATAAAAAAAGATTTAAAAGTTGATAATCTTAGTATGATTGAAGAAAAATATTCTGGCGGGATAATTGCCATAGATAACATTGAAAATCTGGCAGGAAATGAGAAAGAAGAAATATTTTCTTTCATAAAAAGAATGCCAAGAACTATCCAATTTATTATAACTTCAAGGAATGAGGAACCTTGTGAAGAGAAAATAAATATCCAAGAATTTATAACAAATGATAAAGGCAGAAAATTCATTCATGATATAATTGATAGTGAAATATTGAATGTGTCGTTATCTAATTCACAAACTGATAGGTTACTCGATTTATCAAAAGGTAATTCGTTAATTATAATACAAGTATTAAATTCACTTCACAGAAGGGTTGTTGAATTCGACACTATCGTAAATAACCTTGCCTCATATAGTTCAAAAGATGCAGAGATCATTTCGAATTTTATGTATAAAAATACATTTGATAGTGCATTCTCAGCGCTTGAACAGAAAAAAATGCCAGTCAGAGATGTTGTTATATTAATAAGTCTTTATAACGAAAAAATAGACCTGTATTCTGTTGGCAAGCTAGCTAAAATAGATATTCCTGTATCTGAAAGATTATGCAACTCTCTTTGTGAGCGATTAATTCTCAATAAAACAGGTGAGTTTTATGAACTTAATGAGTTTGCTAAAAGATTTGTTTTTATCAAGCTAATGCCGGATCGTTTTCAACTCGCTGATTTAAAAGATAAAATCAGAACTCATAAAGAGAAAATAAAACGGACACTTACCGATGTTGATACCACTCTGAGTGCCAATAAGCGATTAAGAGATAACGTTAATGAGTGGCAACCTAAAAATTATATCGATAAAATAATTATAGCTCAAACTTTCGACCTTTATGGAAAAGCAAAAAGTTGCATGCTGCGTAACGACAGACCAGGTTATGATAAAGTATTAAAAGAAATGCAAGAGCATTCAATGATAACAAATCATCCCTATGTACCGATTCAATTTGCAAGAATTTTAAAAGATGCCTATTTAAAATTCCATAAAAACAACGATGATATACTTGACGTTATTGAAAAAAATTACGAACAAGCAATCGAATCTATCGAATATGATTACAGATATTTGATAAATACTAATGCATATTACTCCCTTTTAATGTTATATGGCATTTTCCTTTGCGAGAGAAGAAGTTCTTATAGTAGAGCTATTCGCTATCTTGAAGATGCAAGAGATGGTTTTGAAAAAACTCAGATAGAACCATGGTTTATATGCTCTAATTATTTATCAAAATCATATCTTAAATTATTCGAAGAAACCAACAACGGAGCATACAGGGATCAATTAATTAAAACTTTTAATAATGTTAAATCAATCCCACTGCGCCGCCCCTCGAAAAAAATGAATTTATCAAGATATATTAAACAATATTCGGAATTTGTTTTGTAATATTATATTTATAGTTCTGTTAACCTTTAGGTGTAATATCTTTTCTTCGCAAAGCCTCCCTCGCCAGTTCTTTCAACCAACTGGCGAGGCTCACACCTTCCTCAGCCGCCACAGCATCCAACTGCTCCTTCAATGCCGGATCAATTCGCATCTTAAACTGCGGAGACTGCCCGCCGCCTTTTGGTTTTTTTTCGCGCGATATGATTGACATGAGGCCACCTATCCATCTACTCTGACACACATAGGAGGCCACCTAATCCTCCTGTATTAGCAACGCTCCGAAGTGCGGGAACACAACCGGAGCGTCTAACCACACCAACTATCAAGGAGTTGATTATGGCTGATACGCATTCTACCCCAGACACCGACCAATCCGGAACCGAGCACTCACTAATTGTGGGATACCGCCCGAATGTTTTAGACAAATCCACGCCGAAAATCATTCTTTCCGGAAAGTGGCTGCGTGCCGCAGGGTTTGATACCGGACAGCAGGTCACGGTCAAGGTGATGAAGGGGTGCATCGTTCTGGTGGCATATAACGAGCAGGAGCAGAGGTTGCAGGATGATTATAACCGGACGAAGGCGAAGCTCAGTGAGATAGAAGACGCGCTCGCTGCGATTCAAACCCAGCTTCCTGGAAAGCACCTCGCAAAACTAAATACAAACCACCTGGCTTAGCGGTCGTTTCTGGCATACTACGAACTTACAGGCATCTACATTATGACGCGGAGGCAGCATGACATATGAAGAATTAATAAATTCACCCGCTGGTGAGTTTGTCATGTTTGCCAGCAAGGATGGAAAAGTTCGCATTGAATGCCGCTTTGAAAGCGATACTTTGTGGCTCTCACAGGCCACGATCTGTGAGTTATACGGCAAAGCCAAAGCAACGATCAGTGGGCATATCAAGAATATTTTTGATGAGGGTGAGCTGAGCGAAAATTCAGTTGTTCGGTTTTACCGAACAACTGCCAGCGATGGTAAAGTATATAACGTTCAGTATTTTAGCCTACCCGTCATCCTCGCAATCGGTTACCGCGTCCGCTCCACGCGAGGTACACAGTTCCGCCAGTGGGCCACCCAAACGCTTCAGGAATACCTGGTTAAAGGCTTCGTTATGGACGACGAGCGCCTGAAAAATCCGCCTGTCGGCTCTTCCGCCGTACCCGACTATTTTGATGAAATGCTGGAACGCATTCGCGATATACGGGCCAGCGAACGCCGGGTCTATCTTCGCGTAAGGGAAATTTTTGCGCTAGCCGCTGACTATCAGCCGTCGCTCAAAGAAACCACGCAATTCTTTCAGACCATCCAGAATAAACTGCATTTTGCCTGCACGGGCTACACCGCAGCTGAGTTGATTCACCACCGCGCAGATGCCAGCCAACCGCATATGGGGCTGACCAGCTATAAAGGCGAAGACGTCCGCAAAAGCGATGTCACCACCGCAAAAAATTATCTGTCTCAGGATGAGGTGAGCGAACTTAATCGCGTCGTGAATATGTGGTTGGATTTTGCCGAAGATCAGGCCAAACGCCGCAAGCAGGTATTTTTACAAGACTGGCAAACCAAACTCGATCAGTTCCTGCAATTCAACGATCGGGACGTATTGGAAGGAGCAGGCAAAATCAGCAAGAAAGCGGCTGATGAAAAGGCGTGCTCAGAATATGTTGAGTTTGAAAAAAAGCAGCGCCTGTTGAAAGAAGCCGAAGGAGAGAAAGATATCATCGACTTATTAAAGTGGGAGAATAAGACAAAGTGCTAATCACAGTATCCCTGTCCAGCCGCATATGCAGCAACGGAAACGTCTTCCCCACCCGTTTTTATTCATTTAGTCGCTCAATTCTTGATGGAAAAAGAACCCTATCATAAAATTTTCACGAACATGCAAAGAGCCGCGACAAAAGGAATGTCACCAGGAGACAGCAAAATCACACCTTGGGCGATCCCCTCTGGTTCTGTCTATCCTCATAACTAATTTACAAGGACTTATAAGATGAAGCTCGAGGACACGTTAATCGCATTAAAAGACGTTATGGCTAAATGGGAATATCCGATCCAGGACCCCATCCCAAAATCATTTATCGAAAGCATGATTGATAGACAAGACACTGCCAATACGTCACCTGTTTTAGAAGCATTAGTAGATGAACTAAATGTGTTGTTTGCCAACCAACCTGATTATCTGACATTTTTAGAAATTATGGATGGTTTTGAATATGATGGCGTAACCTTGTTCAGTCTGGCGACTCCAGAACCTATTGTGAAAAATTTATTCATCCTGAATGAATATTATCGTAACAACGATGACTTTATCGACCCTGACATTTCAGATAAGTTAGTTCTTGGTGAAGATAGTATCTCGTTATTTACCTATAACAGCTCAACGAACAAATTTGAAATCAGAGACAATATTGCCACTGAGAACGTTTTTGAATCGTTCAGTAGCTTCAGTGATTTCATAAATGGGATACTGGCGTCAGTAATGTAATCGTTGTGGCCGTTTGCTCCCTTCAGCCTGTTCAGACAGGCTGAAGAGAGTCGCGCGTCGTTATTCGTTCGCCAGCCGCATATGCAGCAACGGAAACGCATTGCCCTGCCCGTCCAGTTCTGAGCGCCCCACCTGCTCAAACCCCATATGCCGGTAAAACGCCACGCCCTGCGGGTTTTGCTCATTCACGTCCACTTCGTTTACGCCAAGTTCTGCGATGGCGTATTTCAGCAATAATTTCCCCACACCTTTTCCCCGGCTGGCGTCGTCGACAAACAGCATTTCAATCCGGTGTGCATCGACGCCTAAAAAGCCGTGAATTATGCCCGCGTCATCACGCGCGATGACAACCGTCAGGCCAGGCAGATAGGTGTTGAGCAATAACGGCCGCAGTGCCGCAATATCGCTTTCCTGTAAAAAATGGTGAGTGGCGCGAACGGCGGATTCCCAGATCGCGGTGAGACGTTCAAATTGTGAAGGGACGGCGGTTTCTATTTTCATGACGGGATTCTGTTCGGATAGCCCCGTTATTTCAAGTGCATCCTTCACGCGTTTAACTTTCACCCGAACGGTGTCGCTTTGCTCGGATAAGACACCGGAGCGATATCAATGAAAAAACTTACCCTGCTGCTGCTTCTCCCGCTTTTGCTGAGCGGCTGCGCCGCCATTGTCGGCGATAACGAAGAAACCGTGACCATAAACAGCCAGCCGACGAACGCGTTCTTTATCATCGCCGATCAACGCGGTGCGATAGTCAAAACCGGCACCACGCCGCAGACCGTCACCCTTACGAAGTCGGACGGCAGCTACTTTGGCAAACGCGAGTACACGCTCACGCTCAAACAGGACGGCTACTACTCGCTTATCGTGCCGCTGGATACCCGCTTGAGCCACTGGTACACCCTGGGGAACGTGATATTCCTGGGCGTGCCCGGCTGGCTGATTGTCGATCCGTTCTTCGGCGGGATGTACACCTTCAAAAACGACACCGTTGACGGCGTGTTGCGTCCCTGCCCGCCAGGTCCGTTCAACTACATGTGCTCATAACCCTGCGACGTGCGCCAGACGCCCGGCGTGCAGCCATACTCCGTCTGAAAATGGCGGATAAAGTGCGCGCAGTCGCTAAAGCCCATCCGCAGGCCAATGTCCGTTACGCTCTGCTGCGAATTTTTTAGCAGCCAGCAGGCATAACGAAGACGGGCACTGCGGATGAACTCTCGAGTCGTTTTACCAAACTCGGCATGAAACAGGCGATTGAGCTGCCGCTCGCTAAGCGCCACCTCGCTGGCAAGCCCCGCAGGGGTAAGGGGCCGGGTGAGGTACTGTTCAATGAGCAGCACCACGCGACGCAAACGCGAATCAGGAATGAGGGCAAGGCTGGCTGGTCGGGGAGTGACATTCTCAAGCGGGGCAAGGGAGAGCTGCTGAGCGGCGGTCTTCGCCGTGTCATTACCGGCATGAAGCCGAATCAGCTCAGTGGCCAGGGTAATGGTCGAAATACCGCCCGGGCAGGTCAGGACATCCCCTTCATTAATAAAATCATAACCCTGCTCCGCATAAACCTGAGGAAAAGCGTGCTGGAATATCTCAAGGTGGAAAGGATGAATGGACGCTCGCCGCTCGTTCAGTAGCCCTTCCTGCGCCAGCACAAAACTGCCGGTGCCGATGCCTATCAGCGGGACGTTCATGTGATGCGCATGCGCAAGATACTCTCTGTCTCCCGGGTACCCTTGCGCCAGATACTTCAGGCCCCCTCCAATCACCGCGACATAATTAAAGTTCTCAGGCGGGGCATGCGCTGCATCGGGTCTGATGCTCACCCCCACATTGCTGCACAGCGGGATATCGGGGTGCTCGCTGATGAGCGTAATGTCAAAAGCACGTGTCTTCTCACGCTTTGCCGCATTCCTCAGCGCCTCCATCAATCCGGATAACGCCAGCAGCGAAAACCGGGGCCACAGCAGCAACCCGATATGCAGCCGTGTAGTGGGCGCAGCGATACTGCCCCCGGACGGTTCAACTATCATTTTCATTAACTTGCCAAATTTAGAGTAATTACATTATTGCAACACAACGGTTGCTTTTATTTTTCTAAGGTAATTCTTAGATACTAAATAAAGCATAAATGAGAATAAAGGTTTTTATTGCATAATCTTTTCAAAATTATTCATTTTTGGTACTTCGACATACATATGTCGGTAATGTTCCTAAGGTAAAAATATAGTTATCATTCTGTTGTTCATTAATGCGGATATAAATACTTTTCCCGGAATAAACAAAAAATTGCGGTTCGTATTTCTCCAGCAGGCGATCCCCGACGTTATCTCCCGGGAACGTCAAATTATTTTCAGACGTCAGTAACCAGACATTGTCTTTCCGCGCCACGCGGAAGGATATTTTCCGGTCGATAATCGAGCCGGGTTCGCTTTTCAGTCTGCCGTTCATACTGAGCGTGCCGCTTTTGCCGTCAAACCGGTAATTCAGCCAGAGCGACACCTTCTCGTCCTTATGGTGCTGTACCAGGTTAGCCTGACAGGAAAAGGGTTTTATGGCGTATCGCTGCCACAAAAAATAGCCCAGCACCACGGCGGCGGCGATAAATAAGAGAGCCAGCAGGGAGAGCATTTGACGATGACGGGTCATGCTAGCGGTCCTCAATAAAATAATCAGAGATGCAGCGGTTAGGCTCTTTCATCGGCTTGTCACAGCGAATAACGGAAGCGCGCGGTAACAATTCATACCAGCTGATATAGATCCACGGGTAGTCTGCACATTCGGCTTTAAACTGATCGACATAGGCCAGCGCTTTGGCACGTTCACTCTGCGTCTGGATGCCATTTGCCAGCCACACCTGGCAGGCCCCTATGGTGGTGGCAAAATGATAATCCTCAATAAAGCGGTTTTCACGCGCGTTGCTATGGCCGATGATGCCCACACTCACCAGCAACACCAGCAGGACCATTAACATCCCTGCCAGCCAGCGAGCACGAGCAAGGCGGCTGTCCCGTTCGGGCAGTGCATTCTCTCCAGGCTCCTCATTAAGGCGCAAGTCGGCGGTATCCTGCACCTGCACCGCCGTTTCCGGCACCGCCATTTCCGGCGCGGGCGTGACCGGCTCTTTAATCACAATCTGCGTGTCGCTTGCCAGCGTTAAGCCGATGCGGGGGATGGTGACGATAGGATCGACGTCAAAACCAATTTTCTTCAGCCCTTTGCGCAGAATCGAGATATTTTGGTAATAAGTATTCGGCGAAACCAGCATACCGCGGCGTTGCCAGACAATATCGAGAAAATCCTGCTGGGTGACAATCGACCCCGCTCTTTCAATTAATAACAACAGGCAACGGCCCGCAGGCGAATTCAGCACGACAACACGATCCGGATTGTTGATATCGCGAAGCGTGCTGGCTGCAGGATGAAACTCAACAATATTATTTATTATGTAGTGCTTGTGCATAGGGTCAGCGACGGTCCTCCTGAAACACTCTCATGATGTTATCGTTTTCTTGTTTACATAAAGAAAAACGTTCTCCCTTCACGTCCAAATCAATGTGACTGATAAAATTAACGCTGTATATCTTAGCAAGTAGCGAAAATTCTTAATTTCTTATTTTCTCTTTAACTTCACTGAAGCGAGAGAAGTTCGCCATTTGCGTTAAAGCGCCTGCTGACGGGCTTCCCGGGGCCTTTATTGATTCTCTCTCATTTTTTGTGAAGTGGCGTTAATGCCTCAGAAACTTCTCACAAACCGCCTTTTGCCGGGCGAGCACGGCCGCGTTGAAATAGCGTTAACACGCCATCTTGACATTGACAAAAATAGACAAATAACCAAATTGTACGCAATGGACATGCGTGTCTGAATCATTCAACAGAGACACGTCTGATATTTTGTGAACCATGCTAAATATCAATAAGTTAGGAGTATAAACATCGCACTCACCCTGCCAGAGCATTCGTTTAAACCAGGATAAATTCCCGCCATTTGTTATTCATTGTCAGCAAGCCGCCGCCTGCTCTTACATGAGCAGACAAAAGGCTTACAAAACATTTATCAAAGCGTAAGTAGCATGAAAAAGCGCAGGTATGATTAATTGAAACAACACGCAGCACAGAACCAGTAAGAGGAAAACGGCGTTACCATTATCAATCTTAAAGATTAATATAAATTTAGATTAATTCAGGTTACCTCTTTTTTGGCCGACTTATACTAGCCCTACACAGCACAACGTGATTGCTTCGAAAGTACAGGCCGATATCAACATACTGGTTCGCCTCATTACAATTATAAATCGAGGGAATAACATGGCGAATGAACCCTATATAAAAAGACCGATTCATATTGCGTTGATGGGTGGCGATCATTATGCACGCCAGGGCATTACCGCTTTATTAATGAAGATTAACTCAAAGGTGCAGGTAAAAATATCGACGGAAGATTATCAGCAGCTTAATGCGATGTTAGCCACAACCCGCATAGATATTCTCTTTATGTCCGGGGCTGATAAATACCATACGGGATACGACTACTTACGCTATTTGAAAAGAATTAAAGCCGAGCATCCGGAAACAGTGATTTGTCTTTATTCCGCCCCCGCGAACTCCATGCTGTGGGTCAGAGGAGATATAGACGCCTATATGTCGCTTCAGGATCCGCTTTATCACTGGCGAACTAATTTAATGCGGTTGGTCGATAACCGCTATCGGCCAAAACAGAGATCAACGGCGTTATCGCTGACGCCGGGTGAATGGAGGGTATTGAAGGAGCTGCGTAAAGGTCTGGATATGCGCTACATCGCCGAAATGGAGAAGCTTTCTTACCGTCGTGTCAGCGCGTTAAAAAGCTCAGCGATAAAAAAACTTGGGCTCAGGAACAAGACAGATTTGCTGGTCTTTTTAACCAGTTAGACCTGCCAACTTCAGAGCAAATCTCGTAATAACAACACAATGGAATCAAGACAATGAAAGCTCAATTCACAAAAAAAACAGTGCTGGCAATCGCTGCTATGGCCTTACTGCCAGCGGGCAATGCCCTGGCCGTTGGCACCAGCGGCGGTACGGTTAACTTTAACGGTAGCGTCGTGACCTCCGCCTGCGCCATCAGCGCGGGTAGCGCCAACATTGACGTCGACATGGGTGAAGTCCGTACCGCAACCCTGGCAGCGGCGGGCAGCGAGGCTAGCACGGCAAAAGCCTTCTCCATCACGCTGGAGGATTGCGAAATCGCGGATACCTCTGCTTCCACGGAGGCGAACCCGATTGCCGCAACCACCATCGCCGTGACCTTTACCGGCACGCCGGACAGCGCCGATGCCCACAGTCTGGCCGTCGGGTCAAACGGCAGCGCTGACTCGGCTCAAAACGTTGCGATCCGTCTGTATGACGAAAAAGGCAACATCGTGCGTCTGGGAGAGGCAGCCGCCGCGGTGCCCCTGCGTGCCGGCCCTAACGTCCTGAACTTCAGCGCGAAGTACATCTCCCCGGAAGGTCATGCCACCGCAGGCGATGCCAGCGCAACGGCAACCTACACCGTGACCTATTCGTAATCATCAGGCCCGGTCTGCGGGCCGGGCCTGACACCGTTTTAAGGAGAAACACTATGCGCGTATTACCATGGATTTGTCTGGCAGGTTCGTTATGTGCAACGGCCGCCCATGCAGGCGGCGTCGGGCTTGGCGCAACGCGAATGGTCTACTCCAGCTCCACCACACAGTCCATGCTGCAGGTGAGAAACACCCATCCCGATGCCACCTTCCTGATCCAGTCCTGGATAGAAAGTGAAAACGGCGAACGCAGCCACGACTTCGTCATTACGCCACCGCTGTACGTGTTAAAACCGGCCAGCGAGAGCGTGGTGAAAATCATGTTTAACGGCAAATCCCTGCCTCAGGATCGCGAAACGCTCTACTGGATAACGGTAAAAGCGATCCCGCAGCAGATGAAAAACAGCTCGGGCAACTCCCTGCAGTTTGCCTCGGCCAACCGCATCAAAATTTTCTACCGCCCGGACGGGCTTAGGGAAGGCGCGGGCGAAGCGTGGAAATCCCTCCGCGGCAGTTTCCGCGCGGGCCAGGTCACCCTGACGAACCCTACGCCGTACTACCTCACCACCATCAATGTGAAGGTGGACGGCAAGCCGGTTAAGCCGGTCATGCTGCCTCCGAAGGGGAGCGTGACGCTGGCGGAAAGCTTTAGCCATGCAAATAGCGTGAGCTACCAGACCATTAACGATTACGGAGCATGGACGCCCGTGACCCGCTCGTCGTTATCCCCTTAATCAGCATCCCGAGGGCGTGACCACGTGAAAATAAAAACCTTGTGCGCCATGGCGATGTCCCTGGTCATTCGGCAAGCCATGGCTGTCGAAAGTGAGCTGCAATTTAACCCCGCGTTTCTCAACGGCGAGAGCGCGAACAGCGCCGATCTCGCCTGGGTCAACGCCGGGAGCGCGCTGCCGCCGGGGGAGTACAACCTTAACGTCTACATCAATAATGCCTACGCCTTCACCGGCGACGTGGCCTTCCGTGCGGATGAACAAGGGGCCGGCGATGCGCAGCCCTGCGTCACGCCGCAGCAAATTGATGCCCTGGGTATCGATCCTCATCAGGCGAAGGGCGGCGCATTGCCGCTCGCCCAGCGCTGCATTGTTTTGCAGAGCGTTTTTCCGGGCAGCCACGTTGACTACGATCAGAAGACGCTAACCCTGAGCTTTACCGTACCGCAGAGCATGATGCGCAACCTGCCGCGCGGCTACGTCAGCCCGGAAAGCTGGGAGCCGGGGATCACTGCCGCATGGCTGAACTACGTGCTGAATGGCTCAAACAATGAGTATCAGGGCGAGACGCGCACGCGCGACAGCCAGCTTTTCGTCAGCCTCAACAGCGGCGTCAACCTTGGCGCGTGGCGGCTGCGTGATTTCACCACCTGGACCAAAGACGCTAACGAGCTGACCCACGTACAAACCTGGCTGCAGCGGGATATTCCCGCCCTGCGCGCCCAGTTTTATGCGGGCGAAACCTATACGTCGGCGCAGGTGTTTGATTCCGTGGGCGTTCGCGGTATTGCCCTGAAAACCGACGACAATATGCTGCCCGCCAGCCTGAGCGGCTACGCGCCCGAAGTGCGCGGTATCGCCCGCAGCAACGCCACCGTCACGGTGCGCCAGAACGGCAACATCATTTATCAAACGTCCGTCACGCCGGGGGCGTTTGTGCTGAAAGATCTCTATCCCACCTCGTCGGGCGGCGATCTGGCGGTCACCGTTCAGGAGAGCGACGGCAGCATTACGCAGTACACCCTGCCCTTTGCCAGCGTGCCAAACCTGGTGCGCAACGGGCAGATGAAATATGCCTTCGGCGCGGGAAAATATCGCCCGACCGGCAATCAGGATGCGCCGACCTTTGCACAGGGCGAGCTGTTCTACGGCTGGCAGTACGGGCTGACCTTCTACGGCGGCGCGCAGTTTTCCGATCGTTACACCGGCCTGGCGCTCGGTGCCGGGCAGAACCTTGGCCGTTTTGGGGCCTGGTCCGCCGATATCACGCATGCCCGCAGCCAGCTGGCTGACAACAAAACCTACACCGGCGATTCGGTGCGCCTGCGCTACAGCAAGCTGCTGAATGAGATGGGCACGCGCATCAACTTCTTCTCGCTGCGCTACTCGACGCAGGGGTTCTATACCCTGAGCGATACCACCTACAAAGGTATGGCGGGCGGCACTGCCCGGCAGGTCGTGGAAGATGACGGCACCCTAACCACCCACTATGACACCGTCTACAACCTGCATATGTCACGCAAAGCGAAGAACCAGCTGCTGCTGTCGCAGCCGATGGGAGAGTACGGCGCGCTGTCGCTGTCGTGGGATCAGCAGACGTACTGGAGCACGCCGAAAACAACGCAGAGCCTGCAGCTGGCGTGGAACGCCACGTTTCGCAACGTCTCGCTCGGCGTGAGCCTGCAGCGCAGCACCAGCCTGTATGACAATCAAAAAGACACGCTGATGGCGGTGTCCCTGTCCCTGCCGTTTGGTAATCCGACGCTGGCGACCCGCGCCCGCGTCACCACCACGCAGGCGGGGTCTGGCGGCACCACCACCAGCACGGGCGTCAGCGGTTATATGCCGGGTCAGGAAAACCTGTTTTACAGCGTGAACCAGCGCTACGGCACGCAGCAGAAATACGGCGGCGATGCGACGCTCCAGTACGAAGGCCAGCGGGGGGATTACCACCTCGGCTACGCCTACGCGAAAAATTCGCGCAACCTCAGCTACGGCATGAGCGGTGGCGCAGTGTTGCATGAAGATGGTCTGACGCTAAGCCAGCCGCTGGGCAACACCAACATTCTGGTGAAAGCGCCGGGTGCCAGCGATGTCGCCGTACTTAACCACAAAGGCATCAAAACCGACAGCCGGGGCTACGCGGTGATCCCCTACGCCACACCGTATCGGGTGAATCAGGTGGCGCTGGACGTCACCACCGTGGGCAATGACGTGGAGCTGGAAAACGCCATCGTCAATAAAACCCCCACCGACGGCGCGCTGGTGCGCGCAACCCTCACCACCCGCCGGGGGGCAAAAGCGATGTTCATCGTGCGCCACCGCAATGACGTGCTGCCTTTCGGCACGCTGGTATCGCTGGACGATGAAAACGTCAGCGGCATCGTCGGGGATGGCGGCAGCCTTTATCTCTCCGGGCTGACGCCAGAGGGTACCTTGCGGGCGGAATGGGGGCGCGGCAGCGGCCAGCGTTGCACCATCCATTACCGGTTAAACGCGCAGAATTACAACGCGCGCACCGGCCTTTATTCACAGGAGGTGGTATGCCAGTAGCCTTTCGTCTTGCCAGCATCGCCCTGCTGATGGCGTTTACGGTTCCCGTTCGCGGTTACGACGTGCTGGTTTCCGTCACCGGGAATTTGATCGGCAACACCTGCGTTGTCGCGGCGGATTCACTCGAGAAAAACGTGCCGCTGGGCACCATTGGCATCAAGCAGTTCAGTAAAGCGGGCGCGGTCAGCAATATCAAAGCACCCTTCACGCTGACGCTTGAAGAGTGCGGCCCTACCTTTGCGGGGGTGAAAATTCGCTTCAGCGGAACACCGGACGATGACGACCCCCAGCTCATCAAAATTGCGCAGGGCGGTGCTACCGGCGTGGCGGTACAAATTCTCGATAACGAGAGCGCCTTGATCCCGCTGAACACCCAAACAACCGCCTACGGCACGGCGGGTGATGACAGCGTCAACATGACCTTTTATGCGCGGCTGGCGGCCACCGGCGCGCCCGTCAGTGCCGGCGAGGTATCGGCAGTGGCGACCTGGACTACGGAGTATCGATAATGCGTATTTTTGTGCTGATCGGCTGGTTACTGGCCTGTACCCCCGTTCTCGCGATGGAATGGAAATCGGATATCACGCTCTCTCCCCAGCCGATGACCTACAGCGGCCCCGCAGATTCGGTGGTACCGGGGAATATTATCGGCTCAACCTGGAGCGCGACCGCAGACGTTCAGCAGGTTTTCTGGTGCGGGTGGGTATTTACCTGTTCGAAAGGCACCCTGGAACCGAGCAGCAGCGCCATCTCAAGCGGCATGACGGTCACCGTCGATGGGGTGAACTACACCATTTTCGAAACCGGCGTGCCCGGCGTGGGCTATATCATCGGGCTGAAAGATTTTAACGGCTCCAGTTACGTCCCGCTGCAAACCGGGATCACCCAAAGCTATCCTGCAGATGGCACCAACGGCTACGCCGCTGATTTAGGCTGGTCGGCAAAAGTCACCTTTATCAAAACCGGCACGGCGCTGAAATCCGGCGTATATCAAATCCCGACCATCAACGCCGCGGTCCTGACCGCCTACAACAACGAAACCAAAACCGCGCAGGTGATTATCAGCCCCACCACCATCACGGTTACCGCCAGCGGCTGCACGGTAGAAACCAAAAGCGCGAACGTCAATCTGGGGACAATTGATATCCGCACGCTGCCCACCGTAGGCAGCACGTCGCCATCAGGCACCTTTAACATTGGCCTGACCTGCGATGCAAACGTGGCGGTTCACGCGGTGATGACCGATCAGACCACGCCCTCAAACACCTCGTCCGTTGTCACCTTAACCGGTGACTCCACGGCCTCAGGCGTGGGCGTGCAGTTCTTCTACAACGGTACCGGGCCGCTGATGATGGGGCCAGACAGCTCCGGCGCGGGCACCACTAACCAGTTCGCTGTCCAGACGCTCACCTCGGCACAAACGCTGTCGCTGCCGTTTCAGGCGCACTACATCCGCACGGGCGAACTGGTGCCCGGCACCGCAAATGCGCTGGCGAGCATCACGTTTTCGTACCAGTAACGGTTAGTGCTTCACCCAGACCAGCCGATCGACGTTAAAGCCCAGACCACGCGCGGTGTTCAGGTAATCCTGTTTCACCGCATCCGGGATGGTTGGCGTGCGGGACAGGATCCACAGGTAGTCGCGGTTCGGGCCGCTGACCAGCGCGTACTGGTACTTGTCGTCCAGCTTGATGACGTTATACCCGCCGTAGAACGGGCCGAAGAACGAGACCTTGAGCGCGGCCGTGGTCGGCTCGCCGGTAAAGTAGGCTTTACCTTCGCTCTCATTCCATTTTTTCTTCACCGGATCGTAGCCGCGATTTAGCACGCTAATGCCGCCGTCGCTGCGTTCGCCGTACGTGGCAGTTACCTGCTCCAGCCCGCGCTCAAAGCGGTTTTCCAGGCGGGCCACTTCGTACCACTTGCCCAGATAACGGCTGGCATCAAAGCCGGAAATTGGCTGCACGCCTTTCGGCGGCGTTGGGGATTTACAGGCAACCAGAGTCAGGGCAATGGCGACACCGGTTACAACAGGCCATAGCTTCATGAGAATTCCTTTCATTTGCGCGGTTGGAAGTTAAAGTGTAGTGCACCGCTCGGGCGCTTCATCCCATCGGGAAGAATTCGTAGTATATTGGGAATATTCTTTCTCTGCGGGCACGGACATGGCTTACTCCATCGGCGAATTCGCCAGACTCAGCGGGATCACCGCCACTACGCTTCGCGCGTGGCAGCGCCGCTATGGTTTACTCAAGCCGCAGCGCACCGAGGGCGGGCATCGCCTGTACAGCGAAGACGATGTCCGGCAGGCGTTAATCATCCTCGACTGGGTCAAAAAAGGCGTCCCTATCGGCCAGGTGAAATCCCTGCTGCAGCGCCCCGCCCCGCGTCGTACCAACAACTGGCAAACGCTGCAGCAAACCCTGCTGGAGCGCCTGAAAGCGGGAAAAATCGAATCCCTGCGCCAGGCGATTTACGACGCCGGTCGGGAATATCCCCGGCCCGACCTGGTTGCCAACGTCTTACGCCCGCTGCGCAGCCAGATGTCGGCCAACGTGCCTGCGGCCATGACCCTGCGTGAAATCCTCGACGGCATTATCATCGCCTACACCTCGTTTTGCCTGGAGGGCGATAAAAAAGCGCCCGGCGATAATTTCCTGCTCAGCGGCTGGCACCTCAACGATCCGTGCGAAGTCTGGCTCGAAGCCTTAGCCCGCACCGGGCAGGGTCACCGCATCGACGTCCTGCCCTTTCCACCTGCTGCGCTGGCGCCGGAGATTTTCCCGGACCGCAAATGGCTTCTGGTCACCAGCGGAAAGCTCAACGCTGCCCGCAAAAAGCAGCTTGAGCAGTGGCAGCAGCAGGTTTCCCTTGAGGTGATTATCCTCTAAACATTTTCTGCGGTGGGAATTGTCACGAAAAGTTGAATATTTTCCCGCCTCTGGAGTGCTAACGTTTTCCTGTGACCTAACCACAACAACAGGAAAACGTGATGAAAAAAACAACCCCGCTGCTGATCCTCGCCTCGCTGGCCTTTGCGCCCGTTGCCTTTAGCGCCCCGATGGGCACCCTGAGCGTGCACGTGCTCGACCAGCAAACCGGCACGCCACCGCCGGGTGTCACCGTCACGCTCGAAAAACAGCAGCAGGATAAATGGACCCCGCTTGCCAGCGGTAAAACCGACCAGGATGGCCGCATCAAATCACTCTATCCGCAGGATCAGGACATGCAGCCTGGCGTCTACAAAGTGACGTTTAAAACCGCGGACTATTTCCAGGGCAAAAAGCTGGACACCTTCTTCCCGGAAATTCCGGTGCTGTTTACCGTGACCCGCACGAACGAAAAGCTGCACATCCCGCTGTTGCTTAGCCAGTACGGTTACTCCACTTACAAGGGCAGCTAAACCGCGTTGATTTACAACGATTAGGAAAAATAATCGTGCCAATACTTGGACAAATCAGTCATGTTGTGTAAGTTTTAAAGAAGAGATTCTGGAGGCTTACACCATGACGACAAAACCTGTACTGGGAATTAGCGGCTGCTTGACCGGTTCCGCCGTGCGTTTCGACGGCGGGCATAAGCGTATGGGCTTTGTCATGGATGAGCTGGCCCAGTGGGTGAATTTCAGGCCGGTATGTCCTGAAATGGGCATCGGCCTGCCGACGCCTCGCCCGGCCTTGCGCCTGACGATAACCCCCGCAGGCGAGACGCAAATGCGTTTCAGCAAAGCACCGCATGAAGACGTTACGCAGAAAATGGCCGACTTTACGGCACAATATCTGCCTAAAATCGGCGATCTCGCCGGGTTTATCGTCTGCGCCAAATCACCAAGCTGCGGCATGGAGCGCGTGCGCCTGTATGATGAAAACGGCAATCGGGGCCGCAAGGAGGGCGTCGGGCTGTTCACCGCCGCCCTCCTTGAAACCTACCCGTGGCTGCCGGTCGAAGAAGATGGCCGCCTGCACGATCCCGTTCTGCGGGAAAACTTTGTCGAGCGCCTGTTTGCCCTTCACGAACTGAATACCCTGCGGGCCAACGGCCTGACGCGCCGGGCGCTGCTTGATTTTCACAGCCGCTATAAGCTCCAGCTGCTGGCGCACCATCAGGCAGGCTATCGCGAAATCGGGCCGTTCGTGGCGTCGCTGCACCAGTGGGACGATCTTGAGGCATTCTTCGTCGAATACCGCAGCAAGCTGATGGCCATTCTGAAGAAGCCAGCCTCGCGGAAAAACCATACCAACGTACTGATGCATATTCAGGGCTATTTCCGCAACCAGCTCAACAGCCGCCAGCGCGGGGAGTTACGCGACGTGATCCTCCACTACCGCGACGGGCTGTTGCCTATCCTCGCCCCGCTTACGCTGCTGAAGCACTATATGGCGGAATACCCCGACCGCTATCTGCAAACGCAAAACTATTTTGACCCCTATCCGGACGATCTGGGTCTCCGTCTCGCCGTGACCTAAGGCAGTATGCAAGGGCCCAAATTGACCCATAGAGGCCCAAAGCAGTACCCCGTTTAGACGACACCTCACTGTCGTCTTTTTTTGCATTTCACATAAAAATACTGGCATTATATACAGGTCTTTATCCGCAAATCGGGACTGCCAGATGATCAAAACGCTGCATATCGAAAACTATCGCTCCATTCGCCGGATGTCGCTGGAGCTTGAA
Organism: Enterobacter sp. V87_3; assembly: GCF_029967835.1. Classification (NCBI taxonomy): domain Bacteria; kingdom Pseudomonadati; phylum Pseudomonadota; class Gammaproteobacteria; order Enterobacterales; family Enterobacteriaceae; genus Enterobacter; species Enterobacter sp. V87_3. Next base: position 148,262 of record NZ_JASCAM010000025.1, read on the forward strand.
CAGCTCAACATCGTTTTCGGGCCGAATGGCACCGGCAAGTCAAACATCTATAAGGCGATCCACCTGATGCACAGCGCGGCGCAAGGGCAGTTCTCGCAGGCGCTGGCGAACGAAGGGGGCATTCTGAAGGTGTTCTGGGCGGGCAAAACCCGCACCGACCAGCTGCGGCGGATGAACCTGGCGGTAGAAACCGAAACCTATGAGTATGAACTTCAGGTCGGTTTTGTTGAGCGGCTGCCTTACCCCTCGCAGTTCCAGCTCGATCCGGTTATCAAAGAAGAGACAATCTGGCTGAGCGATCAGCATCGCCGCCCATCGGCGCGGCTGATGCAGCGCAAAAACCAGACGGTGTTTCTCAACAACGTGCACCACGAGAAAGTGACCCACAGCGGTACGCTGTACGAGAACGAATCGGTCTTCGGCCAGCTCGGTGAGCCGCACCTGTACCCGGAAGTGTCACAGATGCGTGAATCCCTGCGCAACTGGCGCTTTTACCATGAATTTTCGGTCTCGTCCGGCTCGGCCATCCGCGCCCCGCAGGTCGGTTTCCGCTCGCCGGTGCTGGCCAGCGACGGGGCAAACCTGGCCGCGGCGTTCCAGACCATCGTGGAGATTGGCGATGAACTGCTCCTGATGCGTATCCTCGACCAGGCCTTCCCCGGCTGCGTGTTTTACAGCGATAACACGGATGGCCGTTTCCGCATGATGATGCAGCGTGAGGGCTTAAGCAGGCCGCTGGAGCCGACCGAGTTTTCCGACGGCACGCTGCGTTTTCTCTGTCTGGCCGTGGCGCTGTTAAGCCCGCGCCCGCCCGCATTTATCGTTCTCAACGAACCGGAAAACAGCCTGCATCCGCAGATGCTGCCCGCGCTGGCGAGCCTGATTGCCGAGGCCAGCCGCTACTCGCAGATCTGGCTGACCAGCCACTCGCCGGAGCTGGCGAACCTGATTGAAAAACAGCGCTCGTTTTCGCTGTATCAGCTGTCAATGGCGGACGGTGAAACGAGGATGGAACGGCTGGGATAGCGCGTTACGCACGCGTGCGGAACGTTTTGCGCCACTCCATGGGGCTGACGCCAAAGCGCGCCTTAAACTGCTGGCGATAGGTGACCGCCGACGCAAACCCAACCTCCGCAGCCACGCTCTCAATCGGCAGATTGCCCGATTCCAGTAAAATCTGGCTGCGCCGCAGGCGCTCGGCGCTGAGCCAGTCGGCGACGCTCATGCCCGTTGCGTGGGTAAAATGGCGGGTCAGGGTGCGACGGCTCATAGAGACGATCGCCGCCAGAGAATCCAGATTATGCGGTTGCGCGATGTGCTGCTGAAGATAGTCGATCAGGCAGTTAATCCGCGCGTCGCGGGTATCTTTGGGCACAGGCTGGGCAATAAATTGCGCCTGCCCGCCTTCGCGGTGCGGTGGCACAATCATCCGTCGCGCAATCTGGTTAGCGACCACGCTGCCAAAGCGCTGGCGGATAATATACAGGCAGCAGTCCAGCGCCGCGGCGGTACCCGCCGAGGTAATGATGTGGTCGTCATCAACATAAAGCGCGTTGATATCCAACTGCACCTTCGGGAATAACGACTGGAACTGGCGTTCAAATTCCCAGTGCGTGGCGGCGCGTTTGCCGTTGAGGATCCCCGCATAGCCCAGCACAAATGCCCCCAGACACAGGCCGACAATCGCCGCGCCTCTCTTTTTTGCCTGCACCAGGCTATCGAGCAAGGCCTGAGGCGGGCGCTCCAGAACATGCTGCCAGTAGGGCACGACGACGATATCGGCTTGCCCAATGGCTGAAAAATCCTGCGTCGCATTCAGCGCGAAACCGTCCTTCGAGGTCAATAAGCCCGGCTTTTCGGCGCATATCGTGACCTTAAAACGCGTTTCACCCGAGACCGTATCGCCAAACAGAATGCAGGGAACGGCGTAGTGGAACGGGCTAAACCCGTCCACCGCAACAATCGCGACGTGTGTAAGCGGCATCTGTCTCTCCTACCCTCAGTGAGGCTCAGAATATAACGGTTTCGCCGTCCTGTGGAATGCTCAGCGCATCGCTAAACTGGTTGGCTTCGGCATATTCCCGCAGCGCGCGGCGGGTCAGCAGGCAGTGATTAATCGCTTCCATGTGGACCGCCATAAGCTTCGCCTGCGGGAGCAGGAAATGCACGCTCAGCACATCCTGCTCGCCCATAATAATCGGTCCAAAACCAATAACGTGCGCATAACCGGCGTTAAGTATCACCACATCCGGCTGATGGTGCAGCAGATCCGCCGCCACGTCTTCGCGCCATATCGTATCCCCGGCGAGATAAAGCGTTTTTTCATCAGCATGACGGAACACTACGCCACAGGCTTCTCCCAGCCGCTCAGCCAGCTCGGGCACGGCGTAAGCGCGATCGGTACCGTGCTGGCCGCCGTGGGTTTTGGCGATGCGGATATCACCAAAAGCCGTCTCATCGGTCATCACTGTCAGGTGAGTGAATCCCTGCGAACGCAACAGCGCGGCGTCGTGCTCGTTCTGAACAAAAATGGGTTTATCTTTGGGGATCAGCGCAATAGCCTCGCGATCCCAGTGATCGTCATGCGTATGGGTCACGATCACCGCGTCGGCCTCCAGCAGCGTCTTCACGTCCACGGGAAGTTCTACCATCGGGTTGCGCAGTTCCGCGCGGGCGGTCCCCGGAAAGCCCGGGTAAGCGCCTTTGGGTGCCAGCATCGGATCGATTAAAAAGCGTTTCCCGGCGTAGGTAATCATCTGGGTGGCATTGCGAATGTGGGTGATGTTCATGGGCTATCCTCCAGTGTATGTGATAAGGAGGATAGCCAGATGCCGCGCGTAACGATGTGGGTTATCGGGCAATGATCGATGAAATCGGGTCAATCTGTCTGAGACCATTGCGGCTCGTTCAACACCGGAAATCAGTGGGTTAACTGCTGCGAGCCAACCCAATTAATGTCTCACAGACAAAAACAGCAACCGAGGCTGCGAGCATATTTAACGCTACGTACACCGTAAAATAGCTGTTCTCTACGCGGTTGGGGTAAGGTTCTGGTTTATCCGTCGGAAGGGCGTTCAACGCGTTAGTGAGGGTATATTTCAGGCTTTCAGCCAGCGGATCAAATACGCCTGATAGCATCAGCACAAATGCGATAGTTAAAAACGCCACGACGCGAGAAGTCCATTTAATCGGGCGTGACACGGCAATCCCCCCGCGTATGACCAATCACCGTAATCTCACCGTAAGCCCAGAGTTGGTCTCCCTGTAAAATACGATGGCGGTGTGCTTTTAACAGTGCAGCACGCACCCTGTAGAAATCCTGAGACAGGAAAAAAGTGATGCATCCCTCACTGATGCCTGAACCGTCGGGCCGGGGAGGATGTAAACGGAAATGGCCGCGTTGGTAGTGATGGCGACGATCAACGTCAAATGTCATATAGTCATCCACTACACCATCTTTGCGAAAGAGCGCAAACCAGTCGTAGTAATGATTCCCGGTATAGGCGTGCTTAAACCACGTCTCACTTCGTGAACGAAGCCCTCCAGTCGGACGATCAACAATCCAGTAGCTGCCCGGTGGTACCGTGGCGTTCTCCAGGAATGAACACTCACTCCTGTTTACGAGATTGCCCAGGCCACTGAAAACAGGGAACGAACCTACGCCTCCGACATCCAGACGAGCCACGCGACCTTCGTCATAAAGATGATTGAAATCCACACGGCACGTTAACATTAAGCCATCACCCGCTGATTCCATGCATCCGTATAGGCGATATTACCGTCAAGATAGCGCCAGGTAATAGTCTCATAAGCCAGTGAAATGGATTCGGCAGGATTATTGATTTGGCCTCCGGTATTTTTAAAATTATGCATTACCGGCGTAACGGCCACCACTTTGACGTTTTCCAGAATAATGTGCATAAATTCTTCTTCCAGGCCTGCATCATTAATCCGATACCATTTAATAATAGCTTGCTTCAGTTTTTCACTCTGGCAAACCGCCCGGTTTAAATACGGCGTAGCTTTATCAAACTCTTTCGTAAAACTGAGCTGATCGTGTACGCGTGTCCCGGTGAGTTTGCCAAACGTGTGGTCGTAAGGAATGTGCACGCCGTGGTGAAAACTCTGCATTTCTATCGCGCCCTCTCGTAGCGTAACGCGGCTACTTCCTTGAATAAGCGATCCTGTAGCATTATAAATCCAGATATAAGCGGGAACAGCCATTTGCCTTTCCTTTCAACAGGTTGATTATGGCCCTTTCATACACTCCTTTATCTGGATCATGTAAGCGTTAAATGCTTTCCGTTAATCTTTAAATGAAAATATCTATCGCAATCATTTTTTAGCACAGAGTTAGCAAATTTATTTTTGTTTTTTACGCTTACGTTTAATTCACATGGCTTATTTATTAAGGCGTATAACACAACGCTATACGCCATTCACATGTCAATCAATAAACCGCTTCCTCACCCTTTCAAGCGGGGCGATAAGTAAATTAATAAGCGGCTTGCGGTCGATAACGATATCCGCGTTCACGGTCATTCCGCCCATCAGCAGCCGTTTTTTCTTGTCCGGGTCGCTAAACCACGAAGGAACGCGCACCTTCGCGAGATAGTAGTTCTGCCCTTCCTGGAGCGGGATCAGCGCCGAATGGGCGTCGATATTAACCTCATAAAAATCGGACAGCGTGGCGTCAACCGAGCCATATTTATCCACTGGCCAGGAGTCGAAGCGCAGTTTGACCTTGTCCCCTTTCGCCACCCGGCCAACGCCCGTCGCCGGGACGTAGAGATACCCTTCCATCGTCGCGGTGGTGTTTTTGCGGATCACCACCACCACCTCGCTGTTTTGCGTAATAGCGCGTCCGGGCGGGAAATTGATGGCCACAACGTACCCCTCGGCGGGAGCCAGCATCGACATGGTCGAACTGCCCCGGCTGGAGAGATTGCGGTCAATTTCACTGATGCGGTTTTTCACGTACAGCTGCTCTTCGCTCAGGGAGTCGATTTGCGACTGCGTGCTGTCCGACAGGCTGGTTTTCCGCGCCTCAAGATCGAGAATAGTGCTCTCCTCCAGCGTCAGGTTCAGCTGGGCGTTGAGCACATCGTTATGGCTTTTATCGAGGTCAACCTTCGACACATACCCCTTCCCGGAGATGGCTTTCCACGCGTTGTAGGTATCCGTGCTGTTTTTCAGCAGCGCGCGCAGCTTCTTGACCTTGTCCCGCGACACGGCGATCTGCCGGTCGGTGATATTCAGCTGCTGCGCCAGATTCTTACGGTATGAGGCGATAGAGTCATCAATGGCCTGAATACGCTGTTCACTGCGCTTTTTCTCGGCCTCCATCTGCTGGCGGTCGAACTGCACCACCGACCCCTGCTTGCCGCCATAGTCCTGCGATACCGTAAACAGCGGGTCGTTTTCCTTCACGTAATCGCCCGGACGCACCGCGAAATCGACGATGGTGCCGGACTCTCTGGCCCGCACTTCGACATCGCCCTGCGCGGGGATCAGCACCCCGCGCGCCAGCGTGGTTTCGGAAAAATTAAACACCACGGAAAAAATCAGCAAGCAGAGAAAAAAGGAGATAAACAGCGCCAGCACGGCCTTTAACCGGGGGGCGTTAATCTGGTAACTCTTTGAAAAGTGGTTCGGGATCAGCGCCCGACGCTGTCGGCTACGGTTTTTTAATTTCACAACATGTCATCCATGATAAATCACTGAAAGATCGTCCCACGCACTCCAGAGCGTGGGGGTGCTGTGCAGCGCATTCAGCGTGGCGGTCGCGGCCTGGCGGTAATCCGCTGGCGCATAGCGCTGGCTCTCCAGTCCAAACGCCGGGGAATGGAGCGAACCGGTGGGCAGCAAGGTACGAATGCTGTAGCCGTATCGCGTCAGAAATCGCGTTGAGACATCCGTAAGCCACGCCGCCTGATCGCCCGCCCGGGCCATAAACAGCGGCGCGCCCGGCAGGCGCTCGTCCATCATCAGCACCGTTACCAGACGCTGGCGGGCAAAGAAGGACCCTGCGCGACGCGCCTCATGCGCGGCCATCAGCTTGTGCAGCGCGGGATAGTGGCTGATGCACTGAAAGCGCACATCGTCCGGCGCTGTGGATAACAGCGCGTCCATCACCAGCCCAAACCCCGCCCAGCGCATCCCCAGCAGCAGCGTGCGTTGTGAGGCGTAGAAGTCCTGCTCACGGGTAAACGCCGCCACGCGCGGATGCAGATCGAAGCGCACGTTACGCCGCCAGAGCGCGGGCGGGAAAACCTGCTCCACGAAGCCGAATCCGCTCAGCTCGCGGGCATTCTCGCGCAGGAATTCGGCCGGGACATCGCTCTCTGCGCAGCGCATAAACTGGCTGTAGTTTTGCGTAATCCGGCTTCCCAGCGGCGTGCGCCCGACCTGACGGGCACAAAGATGAGCGTAGATCCGCGGAAGCAACATCATGGCTCACTCTCCCGCAGGGTGCCGTTTTCCATGGTGTAACACCGCCCCTCGCAGCCGACCACGTCAGGCGAGTGGGTGACAAACACCAGCCCGATCCCCAGGCTTCGCAGGTTTGCCAGCACCTTCTGCGCGGTGGTTTTATCGAGGTTGGCGGTCACTTCATCGCACAGCAGCAGCTTCGGCTGGCTGTACAGCGCGCGCGCCAGCACCAGACGCTGCATCTCTCCCGCGGAGAAAAAGGTATTCCCCGGCAGCAGCTGCGTTTCATAGCCGTGCGGCAGACGTGCCACCACGCTATCGACTTCCGCCAGCCGACAGGCCGCGATAACCCGCTCTTTATCCGGGGCGCTGTCGAAGCAGGCAATGTTGTCCAGAATCGATCCGGTAAAGAGAATATCGTCCGCATGGACGATGCGGATCTGCTGGCGCAGCGAGGAGAGATCGCACTCGTGAATGGGGATCGCATTGATCCGCAACGAACCCGACGTCGCCAGCAGCATGCCGGAGATCAGCCGCAGCAGCGTGGTTTTGCCGGAACCGCTCTGGCCGACAATCACCGCCTCTTCGCCCTGCTTCAGGGTCATGTTGATGTGTTTAAGCGTGGCATCGCGTCCTGGATAAGCAAACGAAACGTCCTCAAACGCCAGGCTCACCGGCGAGGTGACGATGCGTTTGCCGAACTGGCTGGCTTCAGAGGGGGCAAACAGCAGGTCGCCTACGCGATCCAGCGGCCCCTTAAGGGCATTTTTGTCCAGCAGCTTTTGCGCCACCTGCACCATTGCGTCGGAAAAATAGCGTTTATAGCTGATGTAGGCGTACAGCATCCCGATGCTCATCTGCCCTTCCAGAATCAGCCACGCGCCAAAGCAGACCACCAGCAGCTGTTCGGCATTGATCACCAGCAGCGAGGCCACGTCAAAGCGGGCCAGCAGCCGCTCTTTGCGCATCAGGCCGGCGATATGCTCGCGCTGGGATTTATCCATCACCGCATCCCGCGCCTGCTCCATATTGTTTGCTTTAAGCGTAATGATGCCTTTCTGGGTCTCCACCAGCAGGGATTCATACTGCGCGGTGCGTTCAATGGAATCATCCACGGCGCGCTGATAGGGGCCAATCAGTGAAAAGCGGATCAGGAAGAAGACGCCCATCAGCAGCAGGGTCAGCACCGCAATCTTCACGTTATACAGCAGCATAAACAGCAGGCTGGTGAAAGCGATCAGGCAGGAAAAAAGGATTTGTACATAGCCATTGCTGATGAATTCCGCGCAGGCGTGGAGCGATTTCTCAATCGCCAGCACGATGCCCGGCGGACGCGAGCGGAACCAGCTGGTCTGGGTGCGCAGCATATAGTGGCGCACGGACTGGCTCAGGTCGTCATAGGCGATGTTGCGCATCAGGATCTCAAGCAGCTGCTTGAGGAATTTGCCTATCACTTCAAAAATAAAGACGATCGCAAAGATGGCGGTGAGCAGGATCACCAGGTCACTGTCGCTGCGGGCAATCGCCTCATCCATAATCAGCTGCACGTAGGTGGGGCTGGCCAGCATGGTGATAAGGGTAAAAATAGAGAGCACGAACAGCAGCAGCTGGCGCTGGAACAGGCTCGGGGATTTATTCGCCAGCCGCCCGAGGGTCAGCGTGTCGTCCGGCGTTTTCTTTTCAAAACGCGGGGTGGGTTTTAGCTCCAGCACATAGCCGGAGAAGAGTTTTTCCGCTTCCTTAAGGCGATAACGACGTACGCCGCTCGCAGGGTCGTGGACGGTAACGCTGCGGCTGTCGACCTTCACGATGACCACAAAATGGTTCCCGCGCCAGAAGGCGATAAGCGGCAGCTCCGAGGTTTCTATTTCAGTGATTTCGCCTTTTAACACCCGGCCCGTCATATTTTTATCGCTGGCAAGGGTCATCAATTCCGCCATCGAGGTGCCCGCGTCGGCAGACACCGAGATCTCCCGGCGTAGCTGGCTTACAGAGACATGGTGCTCGTAATGCCCCATCACCATCGCCAGGCAGGCCAGACCACATTCGGTAAATTCATGCTGACGAATAACAGGGGTTTTACCCTGCTTCTTATACTGAAAAAGCGAAAACATAATGATCCGTGGCTGAAATAAAAAAATGGCCCGGCAAGGCGGGCCATAGGAGCATAGGTCGAAAACTTATGCGCTGAAGAAGCCGCCGATGAAGCCGCCCACCAGACCGAACACGCCGCCGATGGTGCCGCCCAGCGCGCCTAACATCTGGCTGCCTGCGTTATAGCCCGCGCTTGCGCCCTGAATTGCAGCGGCAAACGGATCCCAACCACCGATGATGGCCTGTGCTTTCTTAAAATCGATAACTTGCATGTTTCTGTTCCTGTAATCGTGAATTAGTTGTAGCTGCCAACCAGCGCGCCAAGGAAGCCCATTGCGCCACCCAGGATCCCGCCAACAACGCCGCCCACCATACCCATGATGCCTGCGCCAGTGTCGTAACCCAGCTGTGCACCTTTAACCAGACCCGCGAACGGGTTCAGCGCGCCACCGATAATGTCTTTCGCTTCTGTGAATGAAATCGCTTTCATTTTATTCTCCTGTTGATTGAGATCTTTGGCTTTAGACCAAAGGTTAATTTCCTTTTATGAAGGAAAGCGGTTGCTACGGGCAGGTAGAAAGCGGAATGATTTTATTTCCATAAATAATCATCCGCCTTGCTGGCTGCCCGGCATTATCTATTTCCAGCCGTTGTCCCGGTGGAAGATATTTTGAGTTGTTATATTGCGTGCTGCACCCGACCGAGGAAACATATTTAAAATAGGTATTCCCCGTATTGCTTACCACCCCGTTGCTAAACGCATAATCAAAATGTCTTGTCCACGGACGGACAATCAAAATCGCCTCAAGCGAAACCACCACATCCGACTGAATGCGTTGGCCTTTACTCATTACAACCCGCGCCTGTAGCGGCGTCTCGGTGAATTTTACGCGATAATAACGCTCTTTATCGTCGTGCGGGCCGGTATAGTAAAACTTAAACCCGGCGCGCTCGCCGCTCCCCAGCGTCAATTGTTTTGGCGAGAACATCAGCTCGCCATCTTTTATTTCAGTCTCTTTCCCTTTTTGTTTAGGGACGTCTACCTGGATAAGTGAGACAGTATAATTCTGCCTTTCACTGGTATCGTTTTTTATAGGCTGAAAAACAACTTCCTTTTCTGGCAAAAAATCAATATTCAGACTTTCGATAATTAAAGCATTTGCCCCGAAAGAAATGAAGCAATTTATTGCGAAAATAGCCAGGATTTTTGCAGTCATATTCGTTTAATTCCAGGATGCACTGACGTCTATTTTCCCTTGCGCGGTTACTTCGCCAAACCAGTCATTCCCGTCATAGGTTGTTTTCGATACCGGGTTATCCATCACAAACTGCAGTACCAGCGGCGTTTTCCACAGCCACAGGTCCGTGACCCCGGAGCTCATTTTGTCCCACTCAGACGCGTGGGTGGCAGGTGCTGGTACCTGGAGGACCTCGCCTTTGCAGTTATGCGCCAGCAGCGTCTGGCTTTTGCCCACCAGCACGTTGCCCGGGATCGGGACGGTAAAACCGTTGCCGCTGAAGGCGCAGTAATCCACCCCGTTCAGGCTCCGCGTTGGCCCGGTCACTTTGACCGTTACCGCCACGGCAGCATCGCTTTGTGCGCCGCTGTAGGTAATGGTGTAGGGGATCTCAATGGGCGTTTCGCCAATGATCCCCGTGCCGGACCCGCCCAGACCGTTCGGGTCGAGCGTATAGTCAGGGTTATCCGGCACAATCTCCAGCCCCGGCTCGATCGGGTTGATCACCACGCCGCCGCCCGGCTGGAAGCAGAAGTCCGCCGCCAGCGAGCTGTTGCCCGGCGTCAGGCACAGGCTAACGATATTGCCAATGCCGGTGCCGTCACCCGCCTGCGCCACGCTCAAAATCAGCGCCTTTGGCAAAAAGATTTTGAGGTAGGCTTTGCCGCCGTTTTTTTGCGGCGCTGCGAGGAAGGTTTGTGCCAGCACGCGGGTATCGCTCTGGATACCGCCGGAGATGCTGTACCAGTTGCTCTCATCAAACGTCAGCTCGGCGGCCAGGCCAGTGCCGCCGCTCATGTGCGACTGCAGCACGCTGTTCACGCGTGATGAGGTGAGCGCCAGTCCGGGGCTGTAGCCGGTAACATCCTCGCCGATAAAGGTGTATTCCATCAGGTCGCACAGCACCCCCGATATCGTATTTCGGGTGTATTTGGTGCAGGCGGCCCCCGTCGACCCGTCAACAATCGTGACCTCGCCGCTGATCGGGTCAATTCCCAGGTCCAACTCCCGGGAGTTGGTCATCGTCATTGTCCCCACCTTGTGCAGCGTGTTGGTGGTCGTCACTTTGTTGATGGACGACGTTTGCGGCGTGGAGGTAATGGTCACCTCGTCACCCGGCGCGGCGTTGAGCAGCGCGTTAAAGAACGGATCGCCCAACACCCAGCGGCCATAGGAGGTCCCCGGCTCCATCACCGGCGGCTTCACCACCATCGACGTGTCGCTGTAGCTGGTGGTCGGGGTGTAGCCGGCGGTACCGCAGCTTGATGAGCACGACGTCCCTTTAAAAAACGGCGAGGCGCTGGAGCCGGTTACGGAAAAGTTAATCGTCAACGCACTGCCCGCAGGCCCGCTGTAGCTGTTGTCCGGGATGTAGGTAGCTACCCCGTTGTTGGCCTTTGCGCTCAGCGTCGGCCACTCGCGCGAACCGTGTAAAAAGGCGGTCGAGGTGCTGTTCAGGCTAAACAGCCCTGCGGTATTCCCCGTCCCGTTGTTGTCGGGATTATTAATGGCGAAATAGGGCAACTGCTGCGCCTGAGCCGCCGCGCTCATCAGGAGCAAATTAAGAGCGAATATCTTTTTCATCGTCACGTTCCCGTGTTCCTTTTGCTTCCTGCCAGACGTAATTGCCCTTATCGCAGGAGATGTCCCCCAGCCACAGCGCGCCGCGGTTGGACTCGATGTCCAGGCGCACCTCACAGACGCTGTCGTCCGGCGTGGCAATGCTCAGAATCGGATTGTTTTTATCCACATCAATCACAAAGCGTCCGTCATTTTCCGTGCGGGTCAGGCCGACGTGGTTTTTGATTTGCGTCTCACCAATCGGGGAGCCGTTGGCGTCCACCAGCCGGCCAAACAGCGTGACGATTTTCTTCACCTGCGGCTTCATCACCACCGTGTTACCCGGGTAAACCGTGATGTGGCGACGCGCGTTCGCGCCAATCTCATAGCTTTCGGTGCCGGTTTCACTGTTCATCACTTCGAGGTCGTAAGCCTGATAGGCAGGCAGCGACAGCCAGGTTTTATCCCCTTTGATCCGCTCCGCCCGGCCATTGAGCTTCAGGGTGAGCGCTTCGTCGGATTTAAGACCGGTGCTGACGATCACCCCCGCGCTGTCGGTCCCTTTCCCGGCGGCGATGGCCTCTTTCGACCAGCCCACGCTACCGTCGCTGGTCAGGGTGGAGTTCCAGCCTTTGCTCATGCCGCTCTGCACGCTGAGGATGTTGCTGTTCCACGGCGTATCAAAGTTCACGCTGCCGCCGCCGCTCACGCTGCGATCGTAGGTGCTGTTAAACGCCTTCGAGACGTTGGCGGTGGCCGATTTCAGGTAATCGCCGTCGAACTGGCGGCTGGCGCTTACGTTGAGCGCCGTGCCGGTGTCGCGGTTATGGGAAACGCCCACCGACACGCTATTTCCGAGAGGAATAGAAAAGTCGAGCATCACGTAGCGATCTTTCTCTTCGTAATACCCTTCGTATTTGTTGCGCGACAATCCGACGCGCAGGCGCGCGGTACCGTATCGCCCGGCATATAGCCCCTGGGAATAATCCAGCTGATCGCGTTTATAGCGATACATTTTGTCTTCCTGGCGCATCACGCTCAGGTTGCCCGCAGAAGGTAATCCGAAGGAGGGCAAGCTCAACGACGCCCCCCAGGTGTTACCCTTGCTTTCATAGATATCGAGGAACTTGCCGCTGGAGAGTTGCTCGTGGGAGTACCAGACCGAACCAATCTGCCACGGCAGGCTGAGGTTCACGCCATAGTTCGCACGGTAGGTGCCATCGGTGGCCGCCATCGTCTGGGTATTGACCGAGAGCATGTTCGTCAGGTTAAGCGAGGCCCACAGTTCGCTGACCGCGTACTCGCGCATCATGTACGCCGAGGCATTCCAGTCGACCATCCCGCTGCGCTTGCTGAACGACGCCCCGACCAGCGACATGGTGTCTTTATGTTTGGTGTTGTAATCGTAGTACCAGGTGTTGTCCTGCTCGTTTTTGCGCTTAGCGTATTTTTTATAGTTAACGACGGATTTATCGCGGCTGTAGAGGCCGCCCCACATCTGCCAGCGCAGCGTTTCCGACACGTTGCTGGAGAAGGGTTTATTGATGGAGTACATGCTGCGCGACACGGTGCGGCTGCCGCTGACCACTTCCACCTCAACGTTATAGATCCCGTAAGGCAGGCTGCTGGTGTCAATCTCATGGTTGCCGACGTCAAAGCGCTGAATGCCGATCAGCTGGCCGTCGCGGCGAATGCGCGCCTCACCCGCCGTGGGGAAGTACACCACCACCGGCGTCAGGGAGAGCGTATTGTCACGCTTGCGCGAGTTGGCCTGGTTGCCCACCGACACGCCGTACACTTCCCCCCCGGCGATGCCGCTCACGCTGGCGAGAGACTGCATCGCCCAGCCGTTGAGCATCCCTGCGGCGTAGCGCATGCCCTGGTAGTCGCGCTCCCACATGGCCGCATTCATCTGGGTATCGCTGCTGTTCTCGTTCACATAGCCTGAGCCGTCGATGAGCAGGTGATCGACCCCCATCGAGATCCAGCTTTTCGCATTCAGATACCCGGAGGACCAGCCGTCGCCGTAACCGCTCTCGGTGTGGTAAGCCCCGAGGTTATAAGAGAAGGTGCCGCTCAGGTCGTCCGACTCGGGGGCGTCAATATCCACCTCGCGTGGACGAATATTCACCCCATAGTCGTTCTTCGACAGGTTCAGCAGCAGGCGCATCTTCTTTTGATCGAGCGTAAACGACGATCCCGCGCTGACGGGGATCCGCATCTGGTCATCAAACTGCTTGTTATTGATGCTCTTCAGCAGCTTGCGCATCTCTTTCGAGAGACGAATGCCGTTATCAGACTCCTGGACCTGCACGTCACGCAGCCCGAGCTTGAGATCTTTCGCGAAAAGGGTCACATCACCGATACGCACGTATTCATGCGTATTGCTGCCGTCGCTTCCCTGCGTTGCTGCCTCTGATCGCGTATTGACTAAATAGACGGGGATTTTGATCCCCTGCTCCAGTAATCCATAAAGCGCGTCGGGAAAACGGTAATTAGCGATAACCACGGAGCCTGGAGCGGCAGACGCGAGCGCGGGCAGCGTGCCGGATGCGCAAGCCATCAACACCGGCAACACTAATTTATTTTTCACCATGCATCCTTACTTAACAGGAATGAACCGTTTCAGGTCCCAAATTCCGAGATGAAAATGGTTGTCCGTCACGTTGATATCCTCGATAGCACGCGAGGTATTGGGCATCAGATAGAAGTTTTTGGTACACGGCGTGGTCGGGGATTCCGGGTTCGGCTTCAGGCAGGTCCCCGTTGCGTTGACGCGAAACGACGTGTTGCCCTTGTTGGTGATCTTTCCCGCCACGTAAACGAAATCGACTTTTTTGTCGCGGGGCTGAACCACGAGGATGGTGCTCACCACGGCGCGGGTCATCCCTTTACCGTTCTTTTGCGCAGCGTTGTCCAGCTCTTCGCTCACCCCTTCATCGACAAAGGTGATGCGGTAGTAGCGCTCTTTATTGTCGGCGTTACCGTGGTAGTAAAATTTGACGATATTGCTGGTGCCAGCGGGCATCACCATGCGCGTGGGGGTGAGCAAGAGCTCGTCCACTTTCTCGGGGTTAATCACCACACCTTCATCCATCGGGCTGCTGATACGCTGCGCGCTAATGGAGACAATACGTACGCTGTCCGCTTCGTTTTTTAATTCCTTCGACGTGGAATCCGCGTCGGCAGGAATAATGGTGGTGATTTTGCCGACGTTAATCGCCAGCGCGGAAGAGGAGACGAACAGTAAGAAGAAAATGGCAGATTTGAGGCTAAACATGATATTTCCCTAAACAGGGGCTTGCGCCCCTGGATCTGTCAGGCCTTAGCCCCAGGTTGCCCGGAACGCAACGGACACGGTACCTTCCCACAGGCTGTTGGTCAGGTCTTTGAACTCTTTCTTCGCACCAGCATTGTCCTGAGCGGAATCAACGTAGAAGACAAATTTGTCCTGGCCGGTGATTTCAGTATCTGCCGCCGCGCCAGCGCTGGTGGTCAGGTTCCACAGGCCGGAAGAGACGCCGGTGTTAGAAGAAGAATCAACCAGCGTGGTCCACGCGGTAGATTTCGCCCCTACGGTACCGCCTACGGAGCCCAGGTCGTTTCCGCCCCAACGAGCACCCACTTTCAGCTTGGTCGCTTCACCGCCAACGCTGTACAGGGTGTTGTTTGAATCGTCGAGGATGGCTTCGAGTTTGAACGTCGTGGCAGAAGAGTGATCGCCGCGAATGGCCACATCAAACAGACCGGTATCGGTGTTGAATGATTTGGTATTTGCGCTGTAGGCAAAGTTCAGAGCACGCGTCGGGGTAACCACCAGATCGGATTCGCTGTCTTTCGTCGCAGAGGCCTGCCAGGTTGCAGAGGCCGTGGTTTCAGCAGCGTTAACCGCGCTCAGGGCAGAAACAGACAGCAGTGAGCCCAGAACGATAGCGTTCAGTTTGTTCATTTATTTAGTCCTTCAAAAAAGAATCCACATGTATAAAAAGGGGGTGCCCCTTTTTCGAGGCGGAGTATAGTCAGCCCGAAAATAGCGAGGCAATACAGAAAAATTCACTCACCTGCATGAAAAGATGAATATAAAAATACACCCCTGGTATCTTGTTGTTACATAATGAATAAATATTCCACCGGGTGGATAATAGATATTCATCGATTCTTATCTGATGAGGAATTATCAGGACGTGGGAACAGCAACACACATCATTACAGGCAAAACCAGCCCCTTAATTAGCCATGCGTGTCTTTTTACACTGGTGATATAAAAGAAGTTGATATTGTCGAGCAACATTTCGTTGACGACACCATCGGGTGCCGCATCATCTTCAGATTTGTTCAGCTTTTTATCGGTAATATAGTAGATGTTACTCCCGTCAATTTTCTCGACGCTAAGAAGGTAATTTCTGTCGATCAGATAACTTTTGCCATCCTTTCTCAGCACACCTTTATGGATAACCGTTATCGCATCGGTGCTGTTGAACATAAATAGCGTGGTTAACGACATATCGGTAGAGTCGCCCGTAGAATACGTTTTCCAGGAAACCGTATCTGACTGACAGCCAAATCCCGTCTCCTGAGGTCTCATAAAGTAAAACAACGCTAAAGCAATGATTGACAGCAGCAGTACGACGCCCAATAACACACTAAGCTTGGTCCTTGACATATTTTAACTCCCGGTCAGGCTTCTGTAAGAAAGGCAATTCTTATAGTCATCGACGCTATCCTGCTGGTAACAAACCGCAAGGAAATAGTTTTCCATCTGCGATTTTTTGAAATTTGAATAGTACGCATCAGCCGTTTGATGTTCGCAGTCGATGTGCCGGCTCGCGATGACCTCTTTCACGCGGTTAAAATAGTATTGTCGCGGCTCGAACATGTTCTTATCGACCAGGTATACCGTACAGCGATCCACTTTGCCGAGCAGATGAATGTCAGATTCTTTCAGGCTGTCCGCCGAGGAGGAGGTTTGATAAATCAGAAAGCCCGCTATTCCGGCAATGACGATCAGCATCACCACACATAGCGTTATAAACAGGGTGTGGAAATGTTGAAATCGTTTAGGGGGATCGGGATCGCGCTGCGGAATAAGCAAATCCG
Organism: Enterobacter sp. V87_3; assembly: GCF_029967835.1. Classification (NCBI taxonomy): domain Bacteria; kingdom Pseudomonadati; phylum Pseudomonadota; class Gammaproteobacteria; order Enterobacterales; family Enterobacteriaceae; genus Enterobacter; species Enterobacter sp. V87_3. The sequence continues at coordinate 164,683 of NZ_JASCAM010000025.1, forward strand.
TCTCTTCAGCCTTAGGGAGTTCGGGCACGGGCGGCGCGACCGGCGGTCTTACCGTATGGTGTTCAATATGCGCCGCCAGGCTAAATCCTTTCCCACGAATCGTTTTAATCAGCATCGGATCGCGCCCCAAAATACGAAACGCTTTCCTAATTTCACTTATGGCAACATTAAGACTGACGGAAGAACCCGAGAAGCCGTGCTCCTCCCAGACCTTTTTTATCAGGTCATCTCTGTCGAGAGTTTTACCATTATTGATGATAAGTTCGTAAAGTAAACGTGCGGCCTGGTTAGATAACTTAATGGAAGATTCCTCTTCTCCATTAATCATGATCATACCGGTGTCCACTTCATAAAGCATTGCAAGATCAATGAGATACTTCATAATATTATTTCGCCACTGTTATAAGTTTTTGTATTTCCCTGGCAATAATAAGTCTAAAGCGGGTAGGGTCAAGTCATGTAATATTATTTGGAGGGGGGATATAGAAAACTTCATTAATTAACGATTATTAAATCATTAATTAAAATCTTTGTAAGATAACATTTGGGTTATGATCTTAAAAAAAACCTTACAGCAAGATTATAATCTCGATTACTTCGTTTCTTCGGAATAATGTTTTGTTATGTGTCATTTTGATGCAACATAATCTCGTCAAGGCTTGTATCTCAAGTCGCTATGCGCCTGGCCCGGTCACCGCGTGCTGCGCTGCAAATAACATTCATCTTATACAAAACAAACATTATGGAGTTTATCATGTTCAAATCGATCATGACCGTTTCAATGCTGGCCGCAGCCATTGCCTCTACCAGCGCGGTTGCCGCCGATAACTCAGCGGGTGGCGTAATTAACTTTACCGGGGCCATTACCGATACCACCTGTACCATTAACGGCGGCAAAAGCGCTGATTTTACCGTTGCGCTCGCTCCAATTTCGGTTAAAGACGCTGGCACCGCAGTGGGTCTGATTACCAAAAATAAGAAATCCATCGCTCTGACCTTCTCCGGTTGTTCACCTGCGGCGGGCACCACCGGTACACCACTGAAAGTGTACTTCTCCAGCGCGGATAATATCTCCACCGACGGGAAATACCTGCTGAATAACAGCGTCAATGAAAGCGATGCCAGCGTAGCCCGTAACGTTGGTTTTGCATTAGTGGAACCGGGTTCTTCTACCCCTATTTCACTGAACCAGCCTTACTCCACCGATATTATGGGAACGGCCAAAGCACCAGATTCAGAAACCCTGACCCTGGATGTTTATTACTATAAAACCAACGCCACCGCGGCGACGGTTGGTGATTTAAGCTCTAACGTTACCTACACAATTTCCTATCTGTAATATCACATTATTCAGGCTCTGTTCTGGCAGAGCCTGTTGTAAAGGTTTTAATCATGCGTAAGGCTATTTTGCTGGCAATGCTGCTGTTGAGCACGGGTCACTCATGGGCCAATATTGTCATTAACGGCACCCGAATTATTTATCCTGAAAAGAATAAAGAGGTGATTGTTCAGTTAATCAATACCGGCGATGCGCCTTCCCTGGTGCAATCCTGGATTGATGACGGCGATATTAATTCAACCCCGGAAACGGCAAAGGTTCCCTTCCTGTTATCTCCGCCGGTCATTAAGGTCAACGAACATAACGGTCAACAGCTTCGCATTAAAAAATTGCCGGCAACGTTACCTGCGGATCGTGAATCGGTCTTTTTCCTGAACGTTCTGGATATTCCACCCAGACCCGAAAACCTGCAAAACCAAAATACCGTTCAGCTGGCGATTAAGTCCCGCATCAAGCTTTTTTATCGTCCGACATCGCTGACGGGCACGCTCGATGACGCCGTGGGAAAATTGACGCTGGTCGCCAACGGACATGAATTCCGCATCAGCAATAACAGCCCGTTCTTTATTACGATCGCCAATATTTCCCGGGGCAAAAATAAGCTTCTCGAGGAATCGCCGATGGTTTCGCCTTTTGGGCAGCTGACCGTAGCGACAAAAAACGAGGTTAAACGCGGCCAGAGCGTCCAGCTGATGTACGTAGACGATCTGGGTGCCTACAAAACACGGACCTTCACCAGCCAGTGACCGGAAAGACTCACCATGACATTGAAACAAAACAGGCTCTATCTTCTGGCAGTCTGCTCGCTTCTGCTTTCGCATAAATCAGGTGCGGTGTCGTTTGACCCTTCCCTGCTTGCTGGCGCATCCGGTGAGTCTGATTTGTCACGTTTTTACGAAAACAACGCCATGCCCGCGGGTAAGCAGGAGATGGATATCTACGTCAACGGGAGCTGGAAGGGGCGTTATAACGTGACCTACGGTGAGCAGCGCGATGACATCCGGCTTGCCTGGAAGGATGCCCAAACGCTGGGGATTAACACAAAATCCCTGCCCGCGCCCGCCATCCCCCAGGGTCAGGTGCAGCTGCACGACCTGGTGCAGGGCGGTGAAGTTAAAACCGATCCCGGTACCCTGAGCCTGGCGCTTACCGTTCCGCAGGCGGCGATATTACGCACCGAAGAGGGGTACATTGCGCCGCAGTTCTGGGACGAAGGGATCCCGGCGCTGATGCTCTCGTGGAATACCACCTGGTACAACACCCGGGCAAAAGGGTCGGCGAAAGAGACCAATGATGATTTTTATGCCGGGCTGGATTCCGGTGCGAACCTGCTCGGCTGGCAGTTTCGCGACAGCAGCATCTGGCGCAGGGCAGCCAGCGGCGACAGCAGCTGGCAAAACAACACCCGCTACCTGCGCCGCCCGCTTGCCGGGATCAAATCAAACCTGACGATGGGCGACTTTTATATCCCTGGCGATCTGTTTGATTCCCTTCGTGTGCGCGGCGTTTCGCTGGCGTCAGACATGAAAATGCGGCCCAACTCGCAGCAGGGCTTTTCACCGGTAGTACATGGCGTGGCGCGCACCAATGCGCTGGTCAAGGTGATCCAGAACGGTAACGTGATCTATCAGGAAAACGTCCCGCCCGGCCAGTTCACGCTCGACAGCATCCAGCCCACCGGTTCAGCCGGGGATCTGCTGGTTGTGGTGCGTGAGGCCGACGGCTCACAGCAATCCTTCACGGTTCCGTTTTCCGCCGTGCCCGGTATGTTAAAACAGGGAGTGAGCCAGTACAGCGTGGTGGCGGGTAAAGTCCATCAAAATACGCTCGATGCCGAACCCGCTTTCCTGCAGGCGACCCTGCGCTACGGCTTTAATAACCTTATTACCGGCTACACCGGCACGATACTCAGCGATAACTATCAGGCCGGGCTGATCGGCACGGGCTGGAACCTGCCCTTTGGCGCCGTTTCCGTTGACGTCACCCACGCGAAAACCACGCTGCAGGATCGCACCGACAGCGGCCAGAGCTTTCGCGTGTCGTACAGCAAATTTATTGATACCACCGCCACCAACTTCACGCTGGCGGCCTACCGCTACTCCACCAAAGGCTATTACAGCTTCAGCGATGCGCTCTATTCGCGCGAAGGCTACCGGCGTCTGAAAGAACAGTACGACGATTACAAAGACCAGTTTGGCGTTGCACCGGAGATGTCGCTGGGCACCTGGGATGCCCTGCGCGCCGCCCAGCCTAAAAACACCTTAACGCTCAACCTCAACCAGCGCCTGGCTGACAACTGGGGCACGGTATTTATCTCCGGCACACAGCGCGACTACTGGAACTCGCAGCAGACCACGCGCGAATATCAGGCGGGGTACTCCAACGCCATTGGCCGCGCCAGCTATACCCTGTCGGCCAGCCGGGTGCGTAACAGTGAGAGCGAAGAGGAGACGCGGTTTTACCTCTCCCTGAGCCTGCCGTTCTCGCTCTTCGACAACAACGCGTGGATCACCTCCAGCGTGACGGCCAGCGATTCCCACTATGAGCAGAGCAACATCAGCATGAGCGGCAACGCGCTGGAATCAAACCGCCTGAGCTACACCCTTTCCGGCAGCAACGCCCGGGGAGGAAATAACACCGCGAGCGTTAACACGGCGTACCGCTCCAACTTCGCGACGCTCGGCGGCTCCTACAGTGAATCTTCCGACTACCGTCAAACGGGGCTGAGCGGACGCGGCAGCCTGGTGGCGTTCCCGTGGCATGTTCTCGCCTCCAACGAAACCGGCACCACCATGACCATTGTGGATGCGCCGCAGGCGGAAGGGCTGATGGTCAACGGCGACGAAAGTATCGTGACCAACCACGACGGCGTGGCGCTGGTCCCCTACGCCACGCCTTATCGCAAAAACTCTATCACCTTGTCCGAAACGCCGGGCAGCACGGGCGCAGAGGTGCTCGGCAATATCGCAAACGTCGCCCCGTATGACGGCGCGGTGAATTACGTCCGCTTTGAGACCGACAAACGTCAGTCCTGGGTACTTCAGGCCACGCGCCAGGACGGCAAGCCGCTGCCTTTTGGTACCGAAGTGCTGGATGAACGCGGTGAGTCGGTGGGATACGTCGGCCAGGCAAGCATTCTCTATATTCGTGCCGAGCAGCCACCGCAGACGCTTAACGTTCATCTTCGTGGCGGGAAGTGTGAAATTTCCTCGCCAGCGTGGGGGCTGAACAGCCCGCCCTCTGTTTGCCATTAATCACGGAATATCACTATGATACGGTTCTTCACCTTTCTGCTGCTGGCCTGCCTGAGTACCGCCAGCTACGCCACCTGCTCCGGGGGCAGCATTGTCTATGGCACGCCGATCAGCGTGGATTTATCGGACAAACTCAGCCCGGCGACGCCAACCTGGACGGGGAGCTTTACCACGCAGTACAGCGGTACCTTTAACTGTACAACCGGCAACAGCGAGTTCTCCTATACGCCGATTCTTTCTACCGACAGCAAATATGCCACGATCCTGGGGTTCAGCAATAACAAGTACATGGTGCGGGCGGAAATCACCAGCACCCAGGCCAATAAAACGCTGACGGCTGGCGGGAGCCACACGGCGGCCGAGCTGAACACCCCTTTTACGGTCCGCTTCACGCTGGTGAACCAAAGCGGCACCACCCTTACGGGCGACACGGCCAACATGAGCGACGTCATGTTCGTCAGCGATATGAGCGGCATGTCCTTCTGGGAGATCATCACCTGGCCGATCAATCAGATGGTGAAAATTGTGCAGTGGCTGTTCAACGGTTTTCAGTGGCCCTACGATAACCGCGATATGTTTGGCCAGCCGATGACCATCAAATATGCGCCTAAGCTGACAACCTGCTCTTTTGATAACGCCGGGTTGACCGTAAATCTGCCGACGCTGGGTATTCCCCAGCTCAGCGCCTCCGCCCAGCCGGGGCTGACGCCTTTTACGCTGAACATGGGCTGTCAGAACGTGGGCGTGAACGGCAATTCAGACCGGGCAATTGAGATGTTCTTCTCCAGCACACAGCTGTCATCCACGGACAATTCGGTACTGGTCGACAGCAGCAGTAGCGCTGCGCAGGGCATCGGGCTACGGCTCATCAAGCAGGATACGCCCCAGACGCCCGTGACTTTCTCGATATCCACCACCAGCCGTGGAAATGCCACCCTGATTTTCAATGTGGCAGCAGGGGCGGCGCTGAGCGAACGTTTCACGATACCGATGGCGGCGTACTACTACGCCTGGGCTCCCGCGAAAGTGACGCAGGGCAAGATCAACACCTCCGCGACGTTAAACATCATCTATCCCTGATCTGACCTGGCCGGAATGATGTGCGTTCCGGCTCACCAGGTTAGCTTCCCATCTTCCCCACGGTGTTCAGATACTTAATCAGTTCGCTGTGGCTCGAAATGTTAAGCTTTTTCATCGCGTTATGTTTCTGCGTAGCAATAGTGCTTACGGAACGATTTCGATAACTGGCGATTTCGGTGATCGTATAGCCTTCGACGATAAGGTGGATCACCTCCCATTCTCTGGCAGACAGCACCGAACGCGAGCGCGCGCCAGCGCGCATGGCCCCTTTAAGCCAGGTTGAGACGACCGGTTTTTGCTCCTGGGTTTGCATCAGCGTCTGTAATTCTTTTTTCAGCTCCGCCATGTCATCCTGCAGGCTAATGGTCAATTCAAACTTCATTTCCAGCACTTTCTTCAACAGCCCATAGTGCAGCTCGGGCACAAAAAGAACGCGCCTGACGTTCCGGGTCTTGCACAACATATTTAGCCGGCTGCTGGTTTCCGTACTCCACTCCTTGTGATTAAGCAGATAATTAAATTCAGTAAAAACAAGATCAACTTCGTTTTCAGCAAGCGCTTCCAGCAACTTATCCGCAGTTTCCACGATCGTGACATGTAGAGAGTAATCAGAAAGCATATTCTCAAGCGAACAAGATATTATTTCCTGAAAGATATTTATTTTATAGAACACTATCACCCTGACGGGGTTTTCACTATTTATCATGTCATTTCAGAGTTATTGTGGTGAAGAAAAAACCGATGATAGATTATGCCCACTTCGCTCACAACCTCTTACGCGCCAGGATTTTATCCTTCAGAATGCTAAAAATCTGAACAACTTTATTAGAATAATAGAATTTCTTCTATTTTATCCTTAACAGGTTGTTTAGCATTAAGACGAAATCATCTTAAAGCCCTATTCTGCCCGTGACGTTTTCTGAAGAAAATGGCTTAAAACCCTCATTAAAACCGTGGATTAGCGCTACTTTACACCAACCGCATCCTGGCTTAACGGCATTTAACAGGATAAAAACCTGCGCACCAGATTAATAAAAGATTAAAGAGATTATATTTCCCATTAAAACGATTTTTCAATTTTATCTTCCCCTAATAATTAGCATTCTCTTTACTCAGTCATTTCCAGTGAATTACATTTAGCCCCATCGACTTTAAATATTAAAAAGAGATTCGCTATTCTTTACGATACGGCGAAGCAGTCACCTTCTCTTATATGGACTGATTCTTTCAGCAAAAGGAGAATGCCAATGCCAAAGAAAAAAACAATTCATGTGGCCGTCATTGATAGCTGTGAATTCACCCTGATTGGTCTGCAATGGCTGGTAAACCGCGAGCCGGATGCTCAGCAAGAGGTCGTTTTCCATGGTTTCAGCCAAATAGACGATTTTGCGCTTAGCGAGTGCCGCTTTGACATTATTATTTACGATCCGCTGAATACGCTTGATTTCAAAGTGTCAACCAATGACGATATTTTAAGCCTGAAAGAGAAACAACCTGGGGCCAAAATCTATATTTATTCCCTGTCCGTCGGCTATTTGAAATTTAAACATGTGGATGGCGTGATCAGTAAAAGGGTCTCCCTGGGGGATATCAAAGCGCTGTGGCAGATCCTGATGAGCCAGACCCCGGCGGATTCCGGCCTGTATAACGTGAGCATGACTGCCCGGCAACGCGCCCCGGCGAGGCTTTCCAGCGAAGAGGCCAGCGTGCTGCGCGGCTATTCCTGCAACCTTAAAACCAAGCAAATCGCCCGCCAGTTGGGCTGTAACGTCAGGCTGGTTTACTTCTACAAGAACAATGCGATGCACAAACTTAAGGCCGTGCGTGGCCCGTCGTTCTACCAAAGCATTCGCTGGATACTGAATTAAGCATTTGACCGTGTGTCGTTTGCCTTTTGTTCCCGTGTCCGCGGGAACTTTTTTTTCGTCTTTTGAAGGGCCGTCATGTATACCGTTCTTCCCTCCCCCGTGTTTCAGCGCATCTCCGGGCTGCGGTTTCAGCCGCTGGTCGACTTACGTTCTGGTCAGGTGGTGGCGCATGAAGTTCTCGTGGAGATCCCGAACGTCAATCTGGAGGCATTCTTTGCCACCTTGCCCTCCCGCTGTGCGCTGCAGATTTTTTTCTGGCAGGCCAACACGCTTTTGCAGATGCCCGGGGCCGGTCACTACTGGCTCAACCTGCTGGCGGAACATTTCCTGGATGCGCGGGCGATTGGGCTACTGCTGAGGTTACGCCATCAGCAGCGGCTGACGATTGAGATTCAGGACCCCTTCACCCTTACCCAGATGAACGAGGCTGAACAACGGCGTTTCCATGACGCGCTGATCCAGATTAAACAGGCGGGCTGGAAAATCTGGCTGGACGACCTGACCTGGGATCTGGCAGAGGAGTACGTTCGCCTCGCGCTGCCGTTGGACGGTGTGAAAATCGATCGCTCCGCGCTCCATGCGCAGGAGGGCCCTGCCGCCCTGGTTAAGTCCGTCAGGGCCGGGATAGCAAAAGCGGTCGTCATTGAGGGCATTGAAACCTCTCAGGATCTGGCGCGCGCCTGTGCGACGGGCGCGCAGTTTGGCCAGGGTTTTCTCTGGCCAGAGAGCCGCGTTAATGCCCGGGTGCCGGTATAAGAGGCTTACCAGCCCGGAACGGCACCGCCGTTAAAGATTTTTTCCGCCGCCTTCGCCACCTCAGGCGACTGGTACGACTGGATGAATTCCTTCACCTTCTCTGCGTCTTTGTTGTCTTCACGCGTCACCACAATGTTCACATAGGGCGAATTTTTATCTTCGACAAAGACGCTGTCGTGAACCGGTGACAGCCCGGTTTGCTGGAGGTAGGTGGTGCTGATAATGGCGACATCGACTTTCGGATCGTCCAGCACGCGCGGGAGCTGCGCCCCTTCCAGCTCCATGATGTTGAGCTTTTTCGGGTTGGCAGTAATATCCAGCGCCGTCGGCAGCAGGCCAACGTCCGGCCTGAGCGTAATCAGCTTCTCTTTTTGCAGCAACAGCAGCGCGCGACCGAGGTTGGTTGGATCGTTTGGAATGGCAATGGTTGCGCCATCCTTAAGGTCATCCACCGCTTTTATTTTGCGGGAGTAACCGGCCATCGGGAAAACGAAGGTATTCGCAACCGCGACCAGCTTATAGCCGTGCGCGTTGTTATCTTCCGCGAGGAACGGGCGATGCTGGAAGACGTTGGCATCCAGTTCGCCGCTGTTGGTGGCATCGTTTGGCAGCAGCGAGCCGCTAAAGCCCACCAGCTCTACGTCGAGGCCGTACTTCTCTTTCGCCACCTTTTTCGCGACTTCCGCCACGTCCTGCTCGGCACCGTTAATCACGCCAACCTTAATGTGTTTGGCATCGCTGCCCTCCCGATCGCAACCTGCCAACAGCAGCCCCGCCAGAACCAGCGCACCCAATCGAAGTTTCACCAGACATATCCTTTTGATAAACGTTTCAGTGACTATATCGACAACGAGACGGCTGGCTAAAAAACGAAAAGGCATCAGTAAGAAGGATAGGTTATATGCGGATTTTCCCTCTCCTGCAGGAGAGGGGGAGAGCATCAGGCAGCGTGCGTCCAGTCTTCCACGCTTAACTCCTGCACCATCAGAAAAGCACGATCGTTCGTGACAATGGTGGTGCCCTGGCTGATGGCATGTGCAGCGATCAGCTGGTCGAGATCGCCCATGACGTTGCCTCTCTTTTCCATCGCCGCACGGAGCGCGCCGTAGGTGGCTGCGGCCTCGCTGTCCCAGTCGCAGACGGTGATGGTTTTGAGAAATTCCAGAATGGTTTCTTTGAGTTTATGGCTATGCTTTTTGGCTACGCCATAAAGTAATTCCGCCTCCGTTACGCTTGAAATACACATGTCATCCGGTGCAATTTTCGAATATTGGCTCACCACCTCAGGATGTTGCCGTACGAGATGGCTAACCATATTGGTGTCCAGCATATGCCGCATCACTATAGCCCTTCTAACGGATCCCTGGACGTATAGCTCTGATTACGCTCCTCTTTGCTAAGGAAGGAATCCGGCACCGGCGTTTGCTTGAGTAAACGCAAAAAGATTTCTCTGTGTCGCGCTTTCTCTGAAATAGCCGTCAGCACCACATTCCCGTCTTCATCCCTCCGGATATAAACACTCTCCGCATCAAACGTGAATTCAGCAGGCAGCATTACCGCCTGGCTTCGCCCTCTTTTAAACAGTTTTGCTTTGCGTTCCATGGCAACCTCTGTCGGTTTATTGACCAGGCCAAAGCATGCGTCATCGCCAGAGGGCAAGACAAGCGTGACGCGTCAAATTAGGAAAGCGACTCGCAATAAATAACCGAACCCTTAACCTTGCGCCTGGCCGCGTCGTAGCGGTGCCTCGCGTAAAAACCACGACAGCGCAAACGCCAGCACCATAATCGCGGCCGCCAGCAGGAATACCGCGTGGATGGCGGAGCCGAAGGCATCAAGATAACCCAGCCTGAGCGCATCCGGCAGATGATGGATCGCCGTCGGGTTAAGCTCGCGCGGCATCTCCGCCCCTTCCGGCAGACGCTCTGCCAGGCCGGACTGCAGAACGTGGGTAAACACCGCGCCAAACAGCGCAACGCCTATCGCGCCGCCGATTGAGCGGAACAGCGTCACACCGGAGGTCGCCACGCCATATTGATCCACAGAGACGCTGTTCTGCACCGCCAGCACCAGCACCTGCATGACCAGCCCAAGCCCCATACCCAGCACGCCGGTAAACAGGTACAGTTGCCAGGTCGGGGAGTGAATCGAAATGCGCGTCAGCAGGCACATCCCCACCACGCCCAGCAGCGTGCCGAGGATCGGGAATAGCCTGTATTTCCCGGTGCGGCTGATGATGCGACCGCTGATAATCGAGGTCAGCAGCAGACCGCCCATCAGCGGGATCAGCTGAAGCCCGGCCTGCGTTGGGGTGGCATCTTTCACCACCTGCAGATAGAGCGGCAGGAAGGTAACCGAACCAAACAGCGACATCCCGATGATGAAGCCGATCAGGCTGCAGAGCAGGAAGCTGCGGTCGCGGAACAGCGACAGCGGAATAATCGGCTCCCACGCCAGACGTTCTTCATAGATAAACCCGGCGATACCCGTCAGACCAAAGGCCAGGATGCACCACAGCTGCGGATCGCTCCACGGGCGTATCGTCCCGCCTTCGGTGGTGAACAGGATGATGCACAGCAGCGCCATGCTGAGGTAAATCGCCCCCAGATAATCAATTTCGTGCTTATTGCGCCTGGCGCTGCCCTGAAAAACGGCGCCAATCACCAGCAGCGCAAACAGGCCAAGCGGCAGGTTGATGTAAAAAATCCAGCGCCACGACGCGTGCTGGACGATAAACCCGCCGATCAACGGCCCGATGACCGTCGCCAGGCCAAACACGCCGCCAAACAGCCCCTGATAGCGGCCACGTTCCGCAGGCGGGATAACATCCGCCACGGCGGCCATGCTGATCACCATCAGCCCGCCACCGCCCAGCCCCTGCAGGGCACGCATCAGCACCAGCTGGGTCATGTTTTGCGCCAGCCCGCAGAGTACGGACCCCGCAAGGAACAGCACGATCGCGATTTGCAGCACGATTTTACGGCCAAACAGATCGCCAAATTTCCCGTATAACGGGACCACGATGGTGGAGCTCAGAATATAGGCCGTTACCACCCAGGAGAGCTTATCCAGCCCGCCCAGTTCGCCAACGATGGTCGGCAGCGCCGTGGAAACGATGGTCTGATCCAGCGCGGAAAGCAGCATCACCAGCAGCAGCGCGCTGAACAGCAGCTTTATCGACGGCGCGTTTTGCGCAGGTTGAGTCATTACGTCGGACTCCCTAAGAGATCGCTTGAAATTAATTAATTAGATAATTAATATTCATGTAAGTGATGAATAAGATCAAGAGATCCTCAGACCATGCCAGCACAAAAGGACAATTCCGAACCGCGCCGCCCCGGTCGTCCGCGCGGCGGCAAACGCGCAGCGGCCAGCCGCGAACAGCTGCTGGATATCGCCCTGAACCTGTTTTCCCGGCAGGGGATTGCCAACACCTCGCTCAATGCCATTGCGAAAGACGCCGGCGTCACGCCCGCGATGCTGCACTACTACTTCAACTCCAGGGAGCAGTTACTGGATGCGATGATAGAGGAGCGTTTCCTGCCGTTACGCAGCAGGATCGGCGCGCTGTTCGTCGAAAACGCAGACTCACCGGTCAACGCCCTCACGGAGATGGTCAAGGTTCTCGCCGAACTGGCGGAACAGCATCGCTGGTTTGCGCCACTGTGGATGCAGGAGGTCATTGGCGAAATGCCGGTACTGCGCACCCATCTGCAGGCGCGGTTTGGCGACGAGCATTATCAGGCGACGCTCGCCACCGTTAAACGCTGGCAGGCGGAAGGGAAACTGAATCGGGCGCTGGCCCCTGAACTGCTGTTCACCACGCTGCTCAGCCTGGTGCTGGTGCCCTTCTCCAGAATGCGCAACGACGAGAGGCTAAGCGACCTCTCGCCGGAGAGTATTGTGCGCCATGCGCTGGCCGTGATGGGTAGCGGGATCGGCGGTTAAAGGGCTTTCGTCAGATAGTGTCTCTGCATTCCCGGATAAGGATAATCCTGCAAAGACAGTTGCAGCTGATAACCCTGTTTTTCATAAAACGGGCGCGCCTGGAAGCTGACCGTATCCACCAGCGCGTGGGTGCAGCCTTTGCGTCGGGCTTCGTCCTCTGCCGTTTTGATAAGCTGGCTGCCGACGCCCGAGCCCCGCACGGCGTCGCTGACCCACAGGTATTCAATGTTCAGCCAGTCGCCTTTGCGCACGCCAATTAAGCCGCCCAGCATCACGCCTTTGTCGTCTCGCACATAAACGCCAATATCGCCGCTAAAGGTCGAGAGATCTAAAAATTGCCCGTTATAGGTGCGAAGCCCTGTTAATAATTCTTCTTTTTCTTCGGCCGTGACGTTATCTCTAATGCTCAGATGCATAGTTTCTCCTTATTTTCCGCGCCGTCTGAATATCTCACAGCTTAACCTTCATAAAAACTCCTTATTTTCTACATTGTTTATTCCAGGAAATATTCATTCAATATGTAAATAAAAAAAGTCTTCCCAGAAGCCTTCAAAATCGTATAATGAGAACGATCATTCTCACTTTTAGGTAGCCGACGATGAGTACAAAGCTGGAAGAACGACAAAAACTGCGTCAGGACGAGATCATCACCGCCGCGCGCAGATGCTTTCGCGCCAGCGGATTTCATGCTGCCAGCATGTCGCAGATCGCCAGCGAGGCGAAGCTCAGCGTCGGGCAAATTTACCGCTATTTCAGTAACAAAGACGCGATTATTGAAGAGATGATCCGTCGCATCATCGACTCACGAATCGCGGAGATGCAGGGCAAAACGCTGGTTGAAGGGATGCCGCAGGCGCTTGCATGGCGGCAGACGCTTAACGAAGACGATGACGCGTTGATGCTCGAAATGTCGGCAGAGGCCACGCGCAATCCGCTGGTGGCAAACATGATGATCGAAGCCGAAGCCCGCATGTTTGCTAACGCCTGTGAGCATCTGAAAAAGCAATTCCCGCACCTGAGCGATGAGCATATTCGCTGCTGCGTGGAGATTACCGCCGTGATGATCGAAGGAACAATTTACCGTCGACTCACACCCTTAAAAGTACCGTCAGAAGATTTAGAGACCCTTTATCAAAATATTTTAAATATGCTTTTCTCTGCGAAATAGTCGCATGTGAATAATTAGCGGGAACAGGTAATTCCCCATTTTACATTTCTGGCACAGCCAGAGATGCGGTATCGCTGTGCTCTTAATAACCCTCCTCCCTGTTAAGCGATTTACAGGGCAGGCTTCGTTCACCCTGGAAAAAGATTATGAAAACCATAACAACCTCCATCGCGGCATTACTCCTCCTGACAGGGTGTGATAATGCGCAAACATCTGCTCCCCAGAATCCTCTTCCGGAAGTGGGAATTGTGACACTCATGAGCCAGCCGGTCTCCGTCGTCAGCGAACTGACTGGCCGCACCACCGCCGCGATGAGTGCCGAAGTGCGCCCGCAGGTGGGCGGCATTATTCAAAAACGACTCTTCACCGAAGGTGACACAGTAAAGGCCGGGCAGGCGCTGTACCAGATCGATCCTTCCAGCTACCGCGCGGCTTATGATGAAGCAGCCGCCGCGCTGAAGCAGGCGCAAGCCCTGGTGCAGGCCGACTGTCAGAAAGCCCAACGCTATGCGCAACTGGTAAAAGACGATGGTGTGTCGCGTCAGGATGCGGAAGACGCGAAAGCGACCTGCGCGCAGGACAAGGCGAGCGTCGAGTCAAAAAAGGCCGCGCAGGAGAGCGCCCGCATCAACCTTAACTGGACCACCATCACCGCGCCGATTGCCGGACGCATCGGTATCTCTTCTGTCACCCCCGGCGCACTGGTGACTGCCCAGCAGGATACTGCGCTGGCCACCATTCGCGGGCTGGATAGCATGTACGTTGATTTGACCCGCTCCAGTGCCGATCTGCTGCGATTGCGTAAGCAAACCCTCACCACCAATCGCGATACGCTGAGCGTGTCGTTGATTCTTGAAGATGGCAGCACCTACAGCGAAAAAGGCCGTCTTGCGTTGACCGAAGTGGCAGTGGATGAATCTACCGGCTCAGTCACCCTGCGCGCCGTCTTCCCGAACCCGCAGCATCAGCTTCTGCCGGGGATGTTTGTCCGCGCCAGAGTGGATGAAGGCATCATGAGCGATGCGATCCTCGCGCCACAGCAGGGCGTCACCCGCGACGCCAAAGGCACCGCCACCGCGCTGGTGGTGAACGCAAGCAACAAGGTTGAACAGCGTCAACTGGAAACCGGTGACACCTACGGCGATAAATGGCTGGTACTGAGCGGTCTGAAAGCTGGCGACAAGCTGATTGTGGAAGGCACAGACAAAGTCACCGCCGGCCAGGAAGTGAAAGCCGAAGAGATGAAAGCCACCGGAGGAAACGCCTGATGTTTTCCCGTTTCTTTGTGCGTCGCCCGGTTTTTGCCTGGGTTATCGCCATTCTCATCATGCTCGCCGGGATGCTCGCCATCCGTACGCTGCCGGTGGCGCAGTATCCGGACGTGGCCCCGCCGTCGATTAAAATATCCGCTACCTATACCGGTGCGTCTGCGCAAACGCTGGAAAACAGCGTGACGCAGGTGATAGAGCAACAGCTGACCGGGCTGGATAACCTGCTCTACTTCACCTCCACCAGCAGCTCGGACGGGTCGGTAAGCATTAATGTCACTTTCGAGCAGGGAACCGATCCTGACACCGCTCAGGTGCAGGTGCAGAACAAAGTCCAGCAGGCGGAATCGCGCCTGCCGACTGAGGTACAGCAGTCCGGGATCACCGTTGAAAAATCCCAGAGCAACTTCCTGCTGATCATGGGCGTATACGACAAAACGGACACCGCCAGCAGCTCGGATATCGCCGACTGGCTGGTGAGTAATATGCAGGATCCGCTGGCGCGCGTGGACGGTGTCGGTAGCCTGCAGGTGTTCGGTGCCGAATACGCGATGCGCATCTGGCTCGACCCGGCGAAACTGGCGTCGTACTCGCTGATGCCGTCCGACGTGCAGAGCGCGATTGAAGCCCAGAACGTACAGGTCTCCGCCGGTAAAATTGGTGCACTGCCTTCGTCGAACGCTCAGCAGCTGACCGCCACCGTTCGTGCCCAGTCGCGTCTGCAAACGGTCGATCAGTTTAAAAAGATCATCGTGAAGAGTCAGTCTAACGGTGCGGTGGTGCACATTAGCGACGTCGCCCGCGTGGAGATGGGTAGCGAAGATTACACCGCCACCGCGAAGCTAAACGGCCATCCGGCTGCGGGTATGGCGGTCATGCTCTCGCCGGGCGCGAACGCGCTGAATACCGCCACGGCGGTGAAAGATAAAATCGCAGAGTTCAAAAAGTCGATGCCGGAAGGCTATGACGTGGCCTACCCGAAAGACAGCACTGAGTTCATTAAGATCTCCGTTGAGGACGTTATTCAGACCCTGTTTGAAGCCATTATCCTCGTGGTGGTCGTGATGTATCTCTTCCTGCAGAACATCCGCGCCACGTTGATCCCGGCGCTGGCAGTGCCGGTCGTTCTGCTGGGCACCTTCGGCGTGCTGGCGCTGTTCGGTTACTCCATCAAC
This sequence comes from Enterobacter sp. V87_3, assembly GCF_029967835.1. Lineage (NCBI taxonomy): Bacteria > Pseudomonadati > Pseudomonadota > Gammaproteobacteria > Enterobacterales > Enterobacteriaceae > Enterobacter > Enterobacter sp. V87_3. The sequence goes on from NZ_JASCAM010000025.1 coordinate 180,539, forward strand.
ACCCTGACGCTGTTTGCGATGGTGCTGGCCATCGGTCTGCTGGTGGATGACGCCATCGTGGTGGTAGAAAACGTCGAACGTATTATGCGCGACGAAGGGCTGCCCGCCCGGGAAGCCACCGAAAAATCGATGGGAGAAATCTCCGGCGCGTTAATCGCGATTGCGCTGGTGCTCTCTGCGGTATTTCTGCCGATGGCCTTCTTCGGCGGCTCCACCGGCGTAATTTACCGTCAGTTCTCGGTCACCATCATTTCGGCGATGTTCCTCTCCGTGGTAGTGGCATTGACGTTGACCCCGGCACTCTGCGGCTCGATTCTGAGCCACGCCTCTGCGCATAAAAAAGGCTTCTTCGGCGCGTTCAACCGCTTCTACAGCAAAACCGAACACGGCTATCAAAATAAGGTCCTGCGCGCCCTGCGCCGCTCCGGCAGCATGCTGGCCGTTTACGCTCTGCTCTGCGGCGCGATGGGGTTCGCCATGCTGAAACTGCCTGGCAGCTTCCTGCCGACCGAAGATCAGGGTGAAATCATGGTGCAGTACACCTTGCCTGCAGGCGCAACCGCGGTGCGTACCGCCGAGATCAGCCGCCAGGTACGAGAGTGGTTCCTCACCAAAGAAAAAGCCAATACCGATGTGATTTTTACGATTGAAGGCTTCAGCTTTAGCGGTAGCGGCCAGAATGCCGGTATGGCGTTCGTCTCACTGAAAAACTGGTCAGAGCGTAAAGGCGATGAGAATACCGCTCAGGCCATAGCCCTGCGCGCCACGCAGGAGCTGAGCACCATCCGCGATGCGACCATCTTTGCCATGACGCCCCCGGCGGTTGACGGCCTCGGCCAGAGCAACGGCTTTACCTTTGAGCTGATGGCCAGCGGCGGCACCGACCGCGACGCGCTCCTGAAAATGCGTAACCAGTTGATTGGTCAAGCCAACCAGGACAGCTCGCTGCACGCCGTGCGCGCCAACGATCTGCCGCAGATGCCGCAGCTTCAGGTGGATATTGATAATAACAAAGCCGTCTCGCTGGGGCTGTCCCTGAGCGACGTCACCGACACCCTCTCCAGCGCCTGGGGCGGGACCTACGTGAACGACTTTATCGATCGCGGCCGCGTGAAAAAGGTCTACATCCAGGGCGACAGCGACTATCGCGCCGTGCCATCGGATCTCAACAAGTGGTATGTGCGTGGCAGCGACAGCACCATGACCCCGTTCTCCGCCTTCGCCACCACCCGCTGGGAGTATGGCCCGGAAAGTCTGGTGCGCTACAACGGCTCGGCGGCGTATGAAATCCAGGGCGAAAACGCCAGCGGCGCCAGCTCAGGCACGGCGATGAACAAAATGGAGCAACTGGCGAACAGCCTGCCGTCCGGCAGCACCTGGGCGTGGAGCGGTTTGTCGTTGCAGGAAAAGCTGGCGAGCGGCCAGGCAATGAGCCTGTACGCCCTCTCCATTCTGGTGGTCTTCCTGTGTCTGGCGGCGCTGTACGAGAGCTGGTCTGTGCCGATTTCGGTCATCCTCGTGATCCCGCTTGGGGTGCTGGGCGCGGCCGTTGCCGCCTCCCTGCGCGGCCTGAATAACGACGTCTATTTCCAGGTGGCGCTGCTGACCACCATCGGTCTGTCGTCGAAGAATGCCATTCTGATTGTGGAGTTTGCCGAAGCTAAAGTTGCCGAAGGCTACTCCCTGACACGCGCCGCCCTGCGTGCCGCCCAGACGCGTCTGCGTCCGATCATCATGACCTCGCTGGCATTCATCGCAGGCGTGACGCCCCTGGCCGTGGCAACCGGGGCAGGTGCCAACAGCCGCGTGGCGATCGGTACCGGCATTATCGGTGGGACGCTGGCCGCGACGCTGCTGGCTATCTTCTTCGTTCCCTTATTCTTCGTACTGGTGAAACGTCTGTTCTCCGGTAAGCACGCAAACCGGAGGTCATAATGTTTCGTCTCTCTCTTTTAGTCGTAGTCCTGATGAGCGCAGGCTGTGTGTCGTTAGACCCAACGTATCAGCGTCCGGACGCTCCCGTCCCGGCCACGCTGCCCGGCGCGCACGGCGAGGCTAACGCCGTGGTGAGCCAGTGGCAGCAGGTCATGAACGATGCGCGCCTGAAAGGCGTCGTGACGATGGCGCTCAACAGCAACCGCGACGTACAAAAAGCGATTGCGGATATCGACGCCGCCCGCGCCTTGTACGGCGAAACGCGCGCGTCCCTGTTCCCGACGGTGGATGCAGAGCTGAGCCATACCCGCAGCCGCACGCTGGCAAGCGGCGTCGCGACAAGCGACGAAGCCAATGGCGCGGTGTCCAGCTTTGAACTGGATCTGTTTGGCCGCAATCAGAGTCTCTCCCGCGCCGCGCGTGAAACCTGGCTCGCCAGTGAATTCACCGCGCAGAACACGCGCCTGACGATGGTCAGCGAGCTGACCACGGCCTGGGTGACGCTGGCGGCGGATAACAGCAATCTGGCCCTGGCGAAATCCACCCTGGAAAGCGCTGCGAATTCGCTGCGGATTGTGAAGCGCCAGCAGGACGTTGGCGTCGCGGCGGCCACGGACGTCAGTGAAGCGATGGCGGTTTATCAACAGGCGCGCGCCAGCGTGGCGAGCTACCAGACGCTTGTGATGCAGGATAAAAACGCGCTCAATCTGCTGGCAGGCACGACGGTGCCGGACAACCTGTTGCCCGGCACGCTGGAGAGCCTGAGCGACAACGCCATCACGCTGATCCCGGCGGGCGTCAGTTCCAGCACCCTGCTGCGCCGCCCGGATATTCAGGAGGCCGAACATAACCTGTTGAGCGCTAACGCCAATATTGGCGCGGCGCGCGCCAACTTCTTCCCGACCATTTCACTGACGGCCAGCGCGGGCGTCGGCAGCGACTCACTTTCATCTCTGTTTAACCATGGGATGAAAGTCTGGTCGTTCGCGCCGTCGATCACCCTGCCGCTGTTCAGCGGTGGCAACAATATGGCGCAGCTGCGTTACGCACAAGCGGAGAAAAAAGGGTTAATTGCCACCTACGAGAAAACCATCCAGAGCGCGTTCAAGGACGTTGCCGATGCACTGGCGCGTCGTGAAACGCTGAGCGAGCAGCTAGATGCCCAGCGTGAATACGTGGCGGCGGAGCAAAAAACGCTGGATGTCGCCACGCGCAGCTATCAGGCGGGCGCGGGAGATTATCTGACGGTGCTCACCGCGCAGCGGTCGCTGTGGTCTGCACAATCGTCGCTGATCGCCCTACAGCAAACCGACCTGGAAAACCGTATCACGCTCTGGCAGTCGCTCGGTGGCGGACTTCATTAACACCTTTGCCGGGCGGCGCGATGCTTGCCCGGTCTATGGGACAGGTACTGATGACAAAACTCTCTTTCTCTTTTGCGGCCATACTGGGCCTGCTAACGGCAATCGGGCCTCTGTGTTCTGATTTTTATCTTCCGGCACTGCCGGAGATCGCCACCCGGCTCGACACGTCCACAACGCTGACGCAGCTTTCGCTGACCTCGGCACTGATCGGCCTGGGGGTCGGGCAGCTCTTTTTCGGCCCGCTAAGCGATCGTATCGGACGTAAAACGCCGCTGCTGTTATCACTTCTGCTGTTTGTGCTGGCTTCAGTACTTTGCGCGATCGCACAGAATATTTATGCCCTGATCGGCTGGCGCTTTGTGCAGGGCGTTGCGGGGGCGGGTGGCTCTGTTCTCGCGCGATCCATCGCCCGGGATAAGTATCACGGCACGATGCTAACGCAGTTTTTTGCCTTGCTGATGACGGTTAACGGCATCGCGCCCGTCGTGTCCCCGGTGCTCGGGGGCTTTATCGCGTCGCATTTCGACTGGCGGATGCTGTTCTGGGTGATGGCCGGGGCAGGTCTGGCGCTGCTGATTGCCAGCCAGTGGTTTATCCCTGAGACCCTCACCGATAAACAGAGCGGGGGATCGCTGGCGCGAACCACCAGAACGGTACTTAAAAATCGTCGATTCATGCGCTACTGCCTGATTCAGGCGTTCATGTTAGCAGGGCTGTTCTCCTACATCGGGGCATCCTCATTTGTGATGCAAAGCGAATATGGCCTGAGCGCAATGCAGTTCAGCCTGCTGTTCGGCGTGAACGGTATCGGTCTTATCGTCTCGGCGCTGGTGTTTTCCCGTCTTGCACGGCGGCATCCGGCGGAAGGATTGATGCAAATGGGCCTGGTTCTGGCCGTGTCCTGCGCGGGGCTAACGTTGCTCTTTGCCTGGATGCAGCTTTCCGTACCAGCACTGATCGCACTCTTTTTCACCGTCGCCTTTAACAGTGGGATCAGCACCATTGCGGGTTCAGAAGCGATGAGCGCGGTCGATACGAAAGAGTCCGGTACAGCATCGGCCATTCTGGGCATGCTGATGTTTTTATTTGGGGGGATCGCAACGCCCCTCGCCGGTATCGGCGGGGAAACGATGCTGAAAATGAGTCTCGCGGTGACGGTGAGCTATGGCATTGCATTGGTCATCGGTACTCGCTCGCAGAATGCATAAATTCATACTTTCGACTTGAATCGCTTTGGTGAATGTAACTATATATTTCAGAGAAAGCCTGTGACGTGACCGGAGGGATTGATGAAAGCTACACACCTGGTTTGCCTGCTCATCTGCATGCTGTTTGCCGCCTTCGTTCACGCGCAGGAGAAGGACAATCCGGCGAAAGAGGCCCAGATCAAACAGCAGGTGATGAAAGACATTAAGAAAACCTGCACGCCGCAGAAGAAGCAGAGCGACAAGGCGTGGCAGGCGATGATTTTATCGTCCGAGGCCAATCAGCTGCTGATCAAAAATGCCGTCACCGCCATGAAACGCGACAACCTCGACGGCTACTGGGACGCGGTGAGTCAGGTGGATTGTATGGAGGATTATTAAGGATACAGCCCGTGCTTAGTGCCGGGTGGCGCTGCGCTTACCCGGCCTACAAAACCGTGTAAGCGCCGCCGGGCAAAACGCACCCTGCGCCTTCTCAGCGCTTATGCCTTTCCGGGATAATCAAATCCCCGCGCAGCACGTACGACCCCAGCATCTGCGTTTTCTCATTCAGCCAGCTCACGATGCGCGCCGCCATGGCGTCCATGGAATATTCAATCGCCGGGATCACCGGAATGCCCGGCAGCTGCAGCGAACCGGCCAGGCTAAAGACCATGATGTCGTCCGGAACGGATTTATTAAACGCCTGAAGTTGCGGGATCACCCGCTGGGCTTCTTGTTCATCCACCACCAGCAGCGCGTTGAAGTTCAGCGTGCTCGCATTGTTGAGTAACTCCTGCAGCGCAACGGAGGACGAGGTCGCGTCCATAAAGACAAGGTTGCGGTTAAAGGGCAGGAAGTTTTTCTCCAGCGCGTGCTTGTAGCCGAGCAGCACCTGATCGCCAAAACCGCTACCGTGCGGGTGGATCAGGGCAATCTGGCGTCGTCCCTGGCTGGTGAGAAAGTTGCAGGCCGTTTCGGCGGCAAAAGCGTGATCAAACTGAATGCTGTTGGCGTTATCGGCTTCCATGCAGTCAACCAGGATGACGTTATCCATTTCGATATCCAGCGGGAAACGCGCGCCAATCACCAGAATGTCATCGCATAACCCACAGGAGAGCTCTTCCAGGGCGTGCATCACTTCCGCTTTGGTGTGCGCAAAGCGCAGCAGCAGATGCTTTTGATGCTGGCTGAGGTGTTTTTCCAGCGCGTAGAGATAACCCGTGGTCTGGTTAATGTTCTCCTGGGCGCAAATCACGCCGATACAGCCCGTTGACTGGCTCAGCAGAGACTGGGCAATCACGTTGGGACGATAGTTCAGCTCATCCACCGCTTTTAAAACGGCCTGGCGGCTGGCCTCTTTCACGCCACGCGATCCGCTCAACACCCGTGATACCGTGGCTTTGGACACCCCGGCCAGACGCGATACATCGTTGATTGTAGACATCTCTCTCCCCTGGCAGGCCTGGCGCACCTGCAAATTCCATTTCCGCTACGGCTCACATTATAGCCAGTACGGAGTATATCCGTTTCCGTTTTTCATGGAAACCGATTTTCCGTTTCCACTCAATTTGATGTAAAACTCGCCAAATTATGTGACACCGATCGTGATAATTAGCCCCATAAAAAACGCTTCTTGATAGCTGTCACACTTCTGTCTTTTATAAATGGAAACCGGTTTCCGTATGATGTCCAATCATCCTCGCAATAACTTTTTACATTTAGAGGAAGGATGTCGATGTTCAAGATTATGCTGTGTTGTTCAGCCGGGATGTCCACCAGCCTGCTGGTCAGCAAAATGGTCGAAGAAGCGAATGCGCGTGGGCTACCAGTCAAGATTGATGCCTACGGCGTGTCCGAATTTGACACGCAGTTTCCGCATTACCAGGTGGTGCTTCTCGGACCGCAGGTGAAATACATGTTAAAGACACTCTCAGACAAGGCGGCGACGCAAGGCATTCCGGTACAGGCCATCGAGATGATGGACTACGGCATGCAGCGTGGCGATAAAGTACTGGACTATGCTCTGTCGCTCATTGAAGCGGCACACTAAAAGGTGTTCACATGAGTTCGTTATATCAATCCATGGTCGCGGTGATTGAGCAATCGATTACCCCGCTGGCCGCAAAGCTCGGTCAGCAGAAGTATGTGATTGCCATTCGCGACGGCTTTACCGCCGCGCTGCCGTTTATGATCATCGGCTCGTTCATGCTGGTGTTCATCTTCCCGCCATTCTCGGCGGATACCACCAACAGTTTCGCCCGCGGCTGGCTGGATTTCTCCCAGACCTACCGTGAACAGCTGATGCTGCCGTTTAACCTCAGCATGGGCGTGATGACCTTCTTCATTTCGGTGGGGATTGGCGCGAGCCTCGGACGTCAGTTTAACCTCGACCCGGTGATGTCCGGCCTGCTGGCGTTTATGGCGTTCCTGCTGGTTGCCGCGCCCTATGCCGACGGTAAGATCTCGACCCAGTATCTGTCGGGCCAGGGCATCTTTACCGCGCTGATCACCGCCATTTACTCCACCCGCGTGTATGCGTGGCTTAAGCAAAACAACGTGACCATCCGCCTGCCAAAAGAAGTGCCGACCGGCGTGGCGCGCTCGTTTGAAATCCTGATCCCGGTGATGGTGGTGATTGGCACCCTGCATCCGCTGAACCTGTTTATCGAAGCGCAAACCGGGATGATCATCCCACAGGCGATCATGCACCTGCTGGAGCCGCTGGTGTCGGCGTCGGATTCCCTGCCCGCCATTCTGCTCTCCGTGCTGCTGTGCCAGATCTTCTGGTTTGCTGGCATTCACGGCTCGCTGATTGTCACCGGCATCATGAACCCGTTCTGGATGGCGAACCTGTCGGCAAACCAGGCCGCACTGGCTGCCGGTGCCGCTCTGCCGCACGTTTATCTGCAGGGCTTCTGGGACCACTACCTGCTGATTGGTGGCGTCGGTTCTACCCTGCCGCTGGCGTTCCTGCTGCTGCGCAGCCGCGTCACACACCTGCGTACTATCGGCAAAATGGGCGTGGTGCCCAGCTTCTTTAACATCAACGAACCGATTCTGTTCGGCGCGCCGATTATCATGAACCCGATGCTGTTTATCCCGTTCGTGTTTGTGCCGCTGATCAACGCCTGTCTGGCCTACGGTGCCACTAAGCTCGGCTGGCTGGCGCAGGTGGTGTCGTTAACCCCATGGACCACTCCCGCACCGATTGGTGCCTCGTGGGCGGCGAACTGGGCATTAAGCCCGGTGGTGATGTGCGTGGTCTGTATGGTGATGTCCGCGCTGATGTACCTGCCGTTCCTGCGTGCCTATGAGCGTACGCTGATGAAAAACGAAGAGCAGAAAGCCCAGGCCACCGTCGGCGTCGCTGAAACCGCAAGTCATTGAGTCAAAGAGGACGCGTCATGAAATACACATTTCCCGATCGCTTCTGGTGGGGCAGCGCAAGCTCCGCTCTCCAGACCGAAGGGACACGAGAGGGGGAAACCACGTGGGACTACTGGTTTGCCCGCGAGCCGAACCGTTTTCATAACGGCGTGGGGCCGCAGCAGACCTCCACGTTTTATCAGCACTGGAAAACGGACATTCAACTGTTAAAGCAGCTGAACCACAACAGCTTTCGCACCTCGATAAGCTGGGCGCGCCTGATCCCCGACGGTATCGGTGAAGTGAACCCGCAGGCGGTCGACTTTTATAATCAGGTCATTGATGAGCTGATTGAACAGGGCATCACGCCGTTTATTACCCTGTTCCATTTCGACATGCCGATGGCGATACAGGAGATCGGCGGTTGGGAAAACCGCGACGTGGTGGACGCTTACGCCCGCTACGCGCAGATCTGCTTTGCGCTGTTCGGCGACCGCGTGCTGCACTGGTTTACCTTCAACGAGCCGATTGTGCCGGTGGAGGGCGGTTATCTGTACGACTTCCACTATCCGAACGTGGTGGATTTTCGTCGTGCGGCTACCGTGGTGTATCACACCGTGCTGGCCCACGCGAAAGCGGTTCAGGCTTACCGCGCCGGGCGTTACGCCGGGGAAATTGGCATCGTGCTCAACCTGACGCCCTCCTACCCGCGTTCGCAGAACCCGGCGGATGTGAAGGCGGCGCACATTGCGGATCTGATGTTTAACCGCAGCTTCCTCGACCCGGTGCTTCGCGGCGTCTATCCGGCAGACCTGGTGGCGCTGTTGAAAGCGTACGACCAGCTCCCCGCCTGCAAGCCGGAGGACCGCGCCCTGATTGCGGAAGGGAAAATCGACCTGCTCGGCGTGAACTACTACCAGCCGCGGCGCGTGAAGTGTCGCGACAGCGCGGTAAACCCGCAGGCGCCGTTTATGCCGGAGTGGTTCTTTGACAATTACGAGATGCCGGGCCGCAAGATGAACCCATACCGCGGCTGGGAAATCTACGAGCCGGGTATTTACGATATTCTGGTTAACCTGCGCGACAACTACGATAACCCTCGCTGCTTTATTTCTGAAAACGGTATGGGCGTCGAAAATGAACAGCGCTTTATTGAAAATGGCCAGATTAACGATCAATACCGCATCGATTTTATTTCTGAGCACTTAGCGTGGCTGCATAAAGGTATTAACGAAGGATGCAATTGCCTTGGCTACCATATGTGGACCTTTATTGATAACTGGTCCTGGTGTAATGCCTATAAAAATCGTTACGGATTTATTCAGCTCGACTTAGAGACGCAGCAGCGCACCCTCAAAAAAAGCGGCGAGTGGTTTGCCACCACTGCCTTAAATAACAGTTTTGATAAAGAGTAATTATGATGATCGTATTAGAAGATGCCGTAATGGAAATTATCGTCAACGCCGGTCAGTCCCGCAGTTTGTGCTTTGAAGCGCTGCACGCGGCGCGCCAGGGCAACCTTGACGAAGCCAAAAGCCTGCTGCGCGAGGCCGATGGCTATGCTCGCCAGGCACACAAAATGCAGACCAAACTGATCGAGCAGGATGCGGGAGAAGCCCGCCAGCCGATGACCTTAATTATGGTGCACGCCCAGGACCATTTAATGAATTCCCTGCTGGCGCGTGAATTATCGGAAGAAATTATTCATTTATATCAGAGATAATCTATGGCGAAATAACGTTAGCGTAATACCTCTGTACCTAAAATAGAGATCCACTTGTTCTGATGATAGCGACATACTCTGTCAGATCGGAGCGGGATGGTTATTGTCTGAATAAAATTAAACTATATTGAGATAACCATGAATACGATTAAAAAACTTCCATTAACAATGGCGGTTATCGCCGCGCTTTGCCCCATTTCCGTACTCGCGCAAGAATTTACGCAGGAGCAAATCGACGCCATTGTGGCCAAAGCGGTGGATAAAGCCCTGGCAGAACGTCAGGCCAAAATGGATGCCGCCGTTGCCAAAAAAGCGGACGTGGTGACCGAGCCGCAAAGCGCGGCGCAATCCCCGGATATGGCGATCCCGTTCGGGGTGAAATTTACCGGCTACGCCCGCTACGGCGCGCACTTCCAGGCCGCCGATCAGAAATACGTGGCGGTAGACGGCTCCTACAACGGCGCGTCCGCGATTGGTCGTCTGGGCAACGAAGGCAACGGCGGTGAATTCCAGCTTTCCAAAGCCTTCAAAGGTGACAACGGTGCCATCTGGGACATCAACGTGATGATCGACCACTGGGGCGATGAGGTTAACCTGAAAAAAGCCTACGCCGGTGTGACCAACATTATGGCGTCTAACCCGAACGCCTATTTCTGGGCGGGGCGCGACTTCCACCAGCGTCCGCAGCAGGGCATCAACGATTACTTCTGGATGAACCACGACGGCCAGGGTGCCGGGGTGAAGAACTTCGACATCGGCGGCGTGCAGTTTGACGTGGCGGCCGTGGCGGCGGTGGAATCCTGTAGCCCGGAAGTGATGGAAGACGAAGCGAACCCGTCGCGCATCACCTGTACCGGCGGCTCCGGCACGGGCGACAAAGGCAACTACGCGGCAACCTCTAAAATCCACGGCATGAAGCTCGGCCCGATCGACCTGGAGCTGTACGCCAACTACGGCTTTGACTCGAAGGCCATTGAAAGCGACGAGCGTCTGAACGCCTGGCAGGGCGGCGTGGTGATGAGCCACACCAACGACAGCGGCGTGAACAAGGTGATCGCCCGCTACTCGGATAACTCGGACAACAGCGTCTTCAACAAAACCGAGGATCTGACCACGGTCTACGCCAGCTTCGAGGGGCTGTACAAATTCACCCAAGCCACGCAGGTGGAATACATCCTCGCCTTCCACGATTACGACAACAGTCGTGATGACACCGACAACCGCAAGAACTACAACGCCATCGTCCGCCCGATGCACTGGTGGAACGACGTCCACTCGACCTGGCTGGAAGCGGGCTGGCAGCACGTTGATTACGACAACGGCGGCGATAATAAGGGCTGGAAGCTGACCCTGTCGCAGAACATGTCTATCGCCATGGGGCCGGAGTTCCGTCCGATGCTGCGTTTCTACGTTACCGGCGGCAAAGTGGATAACGAACGCACCGCCCGCGTGAACAATACCAAAGACGAAACGCTCGACGATTTCAACGTAGGCGCGATGTGGGAGGCATGGTTCTAATACGGCGCCGTTAGTTTCGCCCGGCGGCGCTGCGCTTGCACGGGCCTACAAAACCTTGTAGGCCACGTAAGCGCAGCGCCGTCCGGCAAGATCCCATGTTATGCTACAAAAAAACCGACATAACAGGGGAGAACATGGGTTCCACACGTAAAGGGATGCTTAACGTCCTGATCGCCGCCGTTTTATGGGGAAGTTCGGGCGTTTGCGCGCAGTACATCATGGAGAAAAGCCACATTTCCTCGCCTTATCTGACCATGATTCGCCTGCTGTTTACCGGCGTGATCCTGCTGACGCTCTCCTTCGTTCACGGCGACAAGATTTTCTCGGTCATCAAAAACCGCAAGGACGCCCTCAGCCTGCTGTTTTTCTCATTGGTCGGCGCGCTCACCGTACAGCTCACCTTCCTGCTGACGATTGAAAAATCCAACGCCGCCACCGCTACCGTGCTGCAGTTCCTGTCGCCGACCATTATCGTGGCGTGGTTCGCGCTGGCGCGGAAAAAGCGCCCCGGTATTTTTGTCTTATCCGCGATAATGACCTCGCTTGTCGGCACCTTCCTGCTGGTAACGCACGGCGATCCGACATCGCTCTCTATCTCACCTGCCGCGCTGTTCTTCGGCATCGCCTCGGCCTTTGCTGCGGCGTTCTATACCACTTATCCGTCAACGCTGATCGCCCGCTACGGCACGCTACCGATTGTTGGCTGGAGTATGTTGATTGCAGGACTGGTGCTGACGCCGTTCTACGCCGGGCGCGGCACCACGTTTGCGTTCGACGGTAGCCTGCTGCTGGCGTTCTTCTATCTGGTGGTGATCGGTACGGCGCTGACGTTCAGCCTGTATCTGAAAGGGGCGCAAATGATCGGTGGGCCGAAGGCAAGCATTCTGAGCTGCGCCGAGCCGCTGAGCAGCGCATTGCTGTCGGTGATCCTGCTGGGAGTAGCCTTCACCCTGCCGGACTGGCTAGGCACACTGCTGATCGTCTCGTCGGTGGTGTTGATTTCGATGGATTCGAGAAGACGGGTTCAGACTTCAGCCTGATATTCCCTCACCCTAGCCCTCGCCCCATTGGGGAAAGGGCCGGGGAGAGGGGCGAATTTACGAATTCGCCCTCACCTTCGCTGCCACCAGCAGCGCCGTCAGCAGCATCAGGGTGCCGGAAATCACCAGCGGTGAGGTCAGACCCAGATGGTCAAGCGCCACGCCGCCCACCGCTGCGCCGCAGGTGTTCGCCAGCTGGATCACCGCTACCTGAATCGACCCGGCTTTTTCCGCCTGATCGGCCAGCGAGCGGGTGATCCACGTCGACCAGCCCACCGGTACCAGCGCAAAGGCAAAGCCCCAGATAATCGCAATCGCCGAGGCGACCCACTTATCGCTGCCCCACAGCACCAGCACCGCGGCGCTTATCGCCAGCACCAGCGGCGCGCCTGCCAACGCCACCTTGAGGGAGCGTTTCAGGAACTGGGACGACAGCGAGGTGCCAACAAAGCTGGCGATACCGAAACTCAGCAGCACCAGCGTCAGGCCATCTACGTCAAAGCCCGCCATGGTCATAAACACCGGGCGGATGTAGGTGAAGAAGGCAAACTGCCCGGCGAAGGCCATAAAGATGGCGGTCATGCCAGCCATAACGCCAGGGCGCTTGAGCAGCGCGAACATGTTCTGTTTGTGGTGCGCCGCTTCACCTGGCAGGGACGGCAGCGCCTTCCACACCCAGATAATGCAAAGCAGACCCATCACCGCGGCGGCGTTAAAGACGTTACGCCAGCCGATAATCCCGCCGAGGAAGCTGCCCAGCGGCGCGGCAATCACCAGCGCGATAGAGACTGCGCCGAAAATCACGGACAGCGCTTTAGGCACCGTGCGGGCGGGCACCAGGCGCATGGTCAGCGAGGCCGACATCGCCCAGAAGCCGCCGAGCCCTAACCCAAGGCAGGCGCGGCCGAGCAGCAGCAGGCTAAAGCTATTGGCGAAGGAGACCAGCAGGCAGGATGCCGTCAGCAGCACGCTGAAGAGAATGACCACTTTGCGGCGGTCGATAGCGCCAATCGCCTGGGTAATAAAGAGGCTGGCAAACATCGCCACAAACGCGGTGACGGTGACGGACTGCCCCGCCACGCCTTCGGAAATACCCAGATCCTGCGCCATCGGCGTTAGCAGGCTTACCGGCAGAAACTCAACGGTAATCAGGCAGGCGACGCAGAACGCCACGGAGAAAACCGCCGACCAGTTGGGCCGGGAAACCTCTTTGGTCTGCGGTCTGGTCGTGGGCTGGATATGTTCTGTCATGGCATCACCTGAAGATAAAAACGTGCGGAAAAGTCGCGCAGTTTATCATCAAAAGTGTGACGAATTTAACGTTTAGACAACTTTTCTTCCATCGCAGCATTCGCCAGCCCGACGATCCACTCCTGATGCCCGTTAATCATCGGATTCGGCACAGTGCGCGCTAGTTCCTGTGCGGGAACGCCTTTCTGCGACTCCTGGGTCAGAATGCGCACACGGTTACCGGGCAGATCTTCAAACAGCCAGGCGTGAATGACATCAAGGCGGGAATGCGCATCTCCTTCCACCCAACCGTGCCAGGCGATACGCGCCGCTTCGCCCTCAATCGGTGGAACATATTCCGTCACCTGCGCTTCAACCGGGAAACCAAAAGTGGTGAAACGAAAGCGCGCGTTGGCACTCAGCTCGGGGCCACCGCTGTCCCGGAAACGAATGTCTTTGACGTTACTGTAGTAGCCCGGCCACAAAGTTGTGTCATTGAGCTGTGCCCATATCTCTTCAGCGCTCAGCCCGGCGATGATGATTTCGTTAGAGGCAAAGTTGTCAGTAGTGCCTGGCAGGTAGTCGTTCGGCCAGATAATCATGGATTGTTTCATTGCAGACCTCCTCTGTAAGTTGACGAGGAGATGGTGCGCTGACGAGAGGTATAAATCTAATGATGTTGCTTTATAATCCTCATCACGGTTCGTGATATCAGTGCAGAAAAAACACGCCCTCTTCCGGCAGGAAGAGTTGGTTATACCGCAGCTGGAAGGCGTTAAGCTCCTGCGGGTCTGGCTCTATTTCGCGCATGAAGCCGAGCGCGAGGCGGATTTGCGCGTCGGTAATGGGCGCGGCAAGGCGGGCTTTGCGCAGCATGCGGTGCCAGGTGTGCAGGTTCTGTTCACTGCCATCAACAATACACACCTGCCAGATCAACAGCACCTGCGCAGCGTTTTGCAAATGGGCTTCGTCGGGGCGCTCAAGATAGCGGATAAACTCATTGCCTGATGTTTTACCAAACTGGTCGATCATCGACTCGACCGGCATTGGGGTGGTCCCCAGACGCTCGCTTAATCGTTTGATGGCGCGACGGGAGTCAGACGTCAGGACACGAAACCCGACGACAAACACCACCGCAAGCGTTGCCAGCATTATCCAGACCATGCTTTCTCCTTTGAATAGCCGCTCATCATAGCGGGAAACGCAGCGCGCCAACAACGGGCGGCACCATAATAGTGAACGGAAAAGAGGTGGAAAATCGTTATGAAAGCGGATCTGCGTACGCTGGATCTTAATCTGCTGAAAACGCTGGATGTCCTGCTGGACGAGCGCAGCGTCACCCGTGCGGCAGCACGCCTTGCGCTCACCCAGCCAGCCGTCAGCGGAATGCTCAATCGCCTGCGAGATTACTTCGACGACCCGCTGTTTATCCGCGCCCCACACGGTATTGTACCGACCACGCGTGCGCAGGAGCTTGCCACACCAGTCAAGCGCATTCTGGCAGATATCGAAGTACTGCTGCAGCCCGTCTCGTTTGATCCGATCATCGCACACCTGATATTCACCCTCGCCGCGACCGACTACGCCTTGCGTGCGGTGGTGGTGCCGTTTATCGCGGCCCTTAAGGTGCAGGCTCCAGGTATTCGTGTGCGCGTGGTGCCGGTGGAACCCGAGCGTCTCGTCGCACAGCTTGAGCAGGGAAAGATTGACCTCGCCCTGATGACGCCCCACACCACGCCGGACGAACTCCACAGCCGCGCGCTTTATGATGAACGGTACGTCTGCATGATGCGCGGCGACCATCCAGACGCCGGAAAACCGCTGACGATTGATCGTTTCTGCACGCTGGAGCATGTGCTGGTTTCCTATGAGGGGGAAAGCTTTCACGGCGTCACCGACGACGCGCTGGCGAAGATCGGACGCACGCGCCACGTTGGGTTATCGGTGAGCAGTTTCCTGGTGCTGCCGGACGTGCTGGCCATCAGCGACCTGATCGCCGTGGTGCCGGAGCGAATGGCGGAAAACCGGGCGGGGATGTTTGTATGTGATACGCCCGTAGCGGTGCAGGGGTTCACTAAAAACATGGCCTGGCACGGCAGAACGCACCGTAACCCCGCACAGGCGTGGCTACGCGGGCTGTTGCTGGAAACGAGTCAGCGCGCGTGAAGCCCTTTCAGCAGCGCCTCGTGGAAGCGCACCGGATCCTGCATCTGCGGCGCGTGGCCCATATCGTTAAACTCGACCAGCGTGGCGTGCGGAATGCGTTTTGCCGTCTCCTTTCCCAGCACCGCGTAGTTACCGAGCGTTTTACGCACCTCCGGCGGGGCGAGATCTTTGCCGATAGCGGTGTTGTCCTTCGTGCCGATCATCAATAATACCGGCATCTTCAGCTCGCTAAATTCGTAGACAACCGGCTGGGTGTAGATCATGTCGTAGAGCAGCGCCGAGTTCCATGCCACGCGCGCTTTGCCCGGCCCGTTGTTCAGCCCGGCAAGCATGGTCACCCAACGCTCGTACTCCGGCTTCCACTCTCCGGCATAGTAGGTGTTTTTCTCGTACTGGCGAATGCCGTCCGCGCTGGTTTTCAGCTCACGCTGATACCACTGGTCGACGGTAATATGCGGCACGCCGCGCGCCTTCCAGTCCTCCAGGCCAATCGGGTTGACCATCACCAACTGCTCCACCTGCTGCGGCCACATCAGCGCGTAGCGCGTCGCCAGCATGCTGCCGGTAGAGTGCCCGATCACCGTCACGCGTTCGACACCCAGGGATGTGAGCAGCGCATGGGTATTATCAGCCAGCTGCTGGAAGGTGTACTGATACCGCTCGGGCTTGGTGGATTTGCAGAAGCCGATCTGGTCCGGGGCGATCACCCGATACCCGCTCGCCGTCAGCGCACGGATGGTGCCGTCCCAGGTACCGGCACAGAAGTTCTTGCCATGCATCAGCACCACGGTGCGGCCGTTGGCTTTTTCCGGCTTCACGTCGAGATAGGCCATGTCCAGAGACTGATTTTGCGAGGTAAAGGTAAAGTGTTTAACCGGCCAGCCGTAGTTAAAACCTTCCAGCTTTTCGCCATAGGTGGGGGTATCCGCCGCCATCGCGGGGGACGCCAGCGCCATCAGCAGCGCAAGGCAGGATAATCGTCGGGTTAACATGCAAGCTCTCCATAACAAAACGGTCAAATGCCGTGCAGCGCGGCAGCAAAAATAAACTGTAGAGCATGCTGGGGAGCGGGTCTGTAAAGCGGGGTAAAGGGGGACGTAAAATATACGCATCCCCTTTTATGGAAGGTTTTAAAGGATATGCAGTGATGAGCCTGAGCGTTTCAGAACGCCAGGTGCCGAAACGTCTGGCTTTGTAGTAAGTACCACAGCGGGTACAACGCACTTGAAGAGGATGCGATCCTCATTACAGCTTGCGGATATCACGACCTCATAATCGACAAATATACTGTTTGCGGGCACTTTTCTTAATTTCATAAAACTATTACCCACTCATTATCCTTAGGTTAAGCAAGGCTATAACCTTGCTTAAAATGAATTCAGGATGATGCTATGAATACAATAGAGGAATCTGGGGGGACGTATTTCTATCGAGGGAATTCGAACGTAACCCCACAAGAGCTATTTTTGCTGATATTCGCTGAGGGTCTGGCGAACCATTTGGGCGTAACCATAGAGACTGCTGCAACAATCCTTGCAGGTCAGCCTCTAATACCCAAGCGTAAGGTGTTAGGCGCGTCAGGCTCGCGAACAAGTGTTGCCTCCAAACTAGCACGTCGCATATTAAAGGGAGTCCGCTTTCCTGGAGGGATGAGGGTGGAAACCATTATCGGTATGGGTAAAACAAGACAAACAAATAAGGTTGGGGCAGTAGTTGGAAGAGCTGTTCCGTTCGTTGGCTATGCCCAGGCAATCATTGTATTTGCCCTTGTGGCCAAAGAAACCAGAAACAAGTACAACCTGATAGCTCGACCGAAAGATCGGATCGAATGGACATACTTCTAATGTTATTGCCTGATGATCAAGAATTTTTAGATTACATCACTGAAAACTACAGTGAACTGAAACGTCCCGCCCAGAAGGAGTGGACCTTCCAGGAGCATTTCAACCTCGTTCCTGAAGATCTTGAGGACATGCTGCTTGACCTTTTCAATCGCTATGGGATTGAGTACAGCAACTTTGTTCTGGACAACTATTTTGAGCCGGAGCTGTTTTGGTTTCAGTTTGGACTTAGAAAAAGGTTTTGGGATCGACAGTATAAGCCGCTAACGCTCGAAATGATTATTGAGTCAGCCAAAGCCGGGCGCTGGTTATATGATTAAGGGGCTGCTTGCCCCTTACGTTCTTTACGCTGACTGGCGTTCGTTCCAGGCATCGCTAAAGATGATGTTCCCGTCGTTATGCTTCCAGGTAATTTTCTCGTAACGTAGTTCAACCGTTTCCATATGGTTTTCGTTAGGGTTATCGCCTGGTGCCATCGCTGGTGAGATAGAAACGACTCTGACGCCTTCGAGCAGCATATTAAAGTACTCTTCTTCCTGGCCGGAGTAGTTAATCCTATACCATTTTATCTCAGCAGAGACCAGGCTCTGCCCTGTTGCTACCGCTTTATAGAGGTATGGGCTTGAGCAATCGAATTCTTTAATGATCAACATAGGTGAATGCATGCGCGTACCGGTTATTTTACCGGTGGCATTGTCTGTTGGGATCATGAGGTTATGATGGAATCCTTTTACCTCAATGCTGCATTCTCTGTGCTGAACATCAACTCCGCCTTTGATTAATGCTCCCCCGTCATCCTTAAGCCATAAGTAAGCTGGTATAGCCATGTTAATTTTTCCTTGAGCAAGTTGTAATAGTCAAACACCGGGTTGTGTTCTGGCTAGTAGTTGGCTTGAAAACTTCATTCATGTTCTTCTTTTTAGTGCGCCTATCTCCCCCCAGCGTATGCCCGGTGCGGCTATAAAAGTTCAAGCCAGGTCATGTTTACGCCTGGCCGATCTCTTTTTGAGATATTGACCAGGCATTTTTTAACCATATTAAGAAGTTAGATGATGAACGTTCCAGAAAACACCGTGCGACCGGCTGCGGGTGGAGTGAAAAAATGAGCCGTAATCTTTTTTCTGAGGGGGAGCGGGAAGGAAAAAAAGCCCGGTGGTCAGCCGGGCAAAGAAGTCACCTGCACACTCAGGCTGCTTTCAATTTTTGTTTCTGCGCACGATTCTCACGGCGGATCTTACGTTCTTCCAGCACTGCGACCATCGCCATCAGGACGATACAGCCGATGGCGGCGGCGTCCAGCGCGGCGAAGGTGCCTGCCCAGCCGGTGAGGCCAAAGACCGGCGTGCCGTCGGCGATCATTCCCAGACCGAGCTTGGCGAAGCTGTCGCCGATCAGGTAGGCGAAAGTGCCCTTAATTCCATCGGCTGCGCCGATCGCTTTTTTCGGCACAAAACCGACCGCCGCCACGCCAATCAGCAACTGCGGACCAAACACCAGGAAGCCGAGCGCGAACAGGGAGGCGAGGTACACGTACTGGTTGCTGGCGTGCTGGTATACGCCGAGCGTGGCGATAATCAGCGCCAGCGCAACGCAGGCCACCAGCGCGCGACGCCCATTGGCGAGGTCAGAGAGCCAGCCCCACAGCAGCGTGCCAACCAGCGCACCCACTTCAAACAGGGTAAAGCCCTGAATCGCCACTTCTTTCGAGAGTTTCAGCTCCTGGAAGGCGTACACGGTTGACCACTGGTCGATACCGATGCGCACCACGTACAGGAAGATGTTCGAGAAGCAGAGCAGCCAGATCACCTTGTTTTTCAGCACGTACTCAACAAAGATCTGCCATTTGGTCATCTCATTTTCTTCGGTCTCTTTATCCTCCTCGCTGATCTCCTCACCGAACAGCTCTTCGGCTTTGCCGAGGCCGTAGGATTCCGGGGAGTCGCTGCCGAAGCGCAGGCCGATAAAGCCGACGACCAGGGCGATAATCGACGGGAAGATAAACATGCCGATGACGTGGCCGTCGAACAGATAGTTGGCACCGAACAGCGCCACGCCTGCCGCGCCCGCTCCGCCGAGGTTGTGGGAGATGTTCCACATGCCGAGGTACGAGCCACGCTTGCGGCGCGGGGTCCATTTGGTGATGGTCGAGTAGCTGCACGACCCGCCGGTGCTCTGGAAGAAGCCGCTCAGGGCGTAGAAAGCGATCATCAGGAACAGGCTGACGGAGCCTGAACCCATGCTGGCGCTGAAGCCAAGCATACAGATGGCGGAGAGGATCAGCATAAACGGCAGGAACTGCTTGGTGTTTTTGCCGTCGGCGTAGTACGACACCAGCGTTTTCCCCACGCCATAAGTGATGGAGAAGCCCAGGCCAATCATCCCCAGCTGCGTCATGCTCAGCCCGTAGGTTGAGATCATGTCGTTCTGCGCGATGTTAAAGTTTTTGCGGATCAGGTACATGGTCAGGTAGCCGATAAAGACCACCAGATAAGACTGCATGAACGGTTTGAACCACATCTTGCGCCGCACGTCGAGCGGCAGATCCAGGGTCGGCTTGCGCACCTGGTTGAGGAAGGCCAGCATGGTTTGCTCCTGAGCTGATTTTTATACCTGCGAATGGCAGGCATTGTAAAAATCAGCCGGGCGCGACGCCTGAGACAGCGTCCAGGTAAAACCGGGAAAATTTCTTAGTTTTGCGCCACTCGGCACCAAAAGGTGAGGCTCGTCACGCTTCGCGCGGCGCCTGAGCGTGCAAAAACGGCAGCAGCAGCAGGGCAGAGATCCCCGCCGCGATGGCGATCACCGCGAAGAATCCGCTCCAGTGCCAGGCGTCGATCACCCGCGCCAGCGGCCAGCCGGAGAGCGACGCGCCGAGGTAGGCAAACAGCCCGACGAAGCCCGTCGCCGCGCCTGCCGCCTCTTTGTGCGAGCACTCCGCCGCCGCCATGCCGATCAGCATCTGTGGGCCAAACACGAAGAAGCCGGTGGTGAAAAAGCACGCCGCCTGCATCACGTAGCTGGCAAAAGGCATCAGCCACAGCGACCCGACGGAGAGCAAAATGCCGGCAGCGAAAATCAGGTTCATCGGCCCACGGTTGCCGTTGAACAGTTTGTCCGATCCCCAGCCCGCCACCAGCGCGCCGATAAATCCGCCCAGTTCAAACATGGTGACCGCCGAGTTAGCCGTCACCAGATCCACGCCGAGCATCTCGGACATATACAGGTTGCCCCAGTCGTTGATGGCCGCGCGCACCACGTAGACCAGCACGTAGCACAGCGACAAAAGCCAGATATAGGGGTTTTTCAGCACGTATTTGGTGAGGATCTCTTTGCGGGTCAGCCCCGCGCCCTCCTGCTGCTGGGCGATCTCCATCTCGTCGTGTCGCCAGTCGCCAACGGGGGGAAGCCCAACGGTCTGCGGCTTATCGCGCAAACGCCAGCAGAGGAACAATCCGGCGAGAATGGCAAGCCCGCCCGCAATCATCATCCCCGCGCGCCAGCCGTAGTGCAGCGCCGCCGCGCCCACCACGATAGGGATCAGCGCCCCGCCAACGTTATGCGCCGTGTTCCATATTGCCCACCAGCCGCCGCGCTCGTTGCGCGAATACCAGGCGGTGAGCAGGCGGGCGCACACCGGCGCACCCCAGCCCTGGAAAAAGGCGTTCAGCGCCCACAGCACTGCAAAGGCCCACAGGGAGGTGGAAAAGCCAAATAAAATGTTCACCACACCGGTTGCCATCAGCCCAACGCCCATAAAATAGCGGGCGTTGGAGCGGTCGCTGACGATGCCGGAGAAGAACTTCGACAGGCCGTAGGTGATGTAAAACAGCGTCGCCAACAGGCCGATATCGGTGCGCGTCATCACGCCGGTGGCGAGGATTTCCGGCGCGGCGGCGTTAAAACTTTTGCGCGTGAAGTAGAACAGGGCGTAACCGAGCCAGATGGTCATCAGAATATGGCGACGCCAGTAGCGATAGCGGGCGTCGATCTCCGCTTTGTCGCCTAGCGGCACGGCATTGGCAGGCGTTTTAAACATGGTGGCTCCGTAGCGGTAAACTGACGCTGACGCGCGTTCCGTGGGTGCAGGAGATAGCCAGCGTGCCGCCCAGCGCCTTGACGCGCTCGCGCATCCCCGCCAGGCCAAAGCCCTGCTGGCCAGAGCCTGGCGGCAGGCCGCAGCCGTCGTCCTCAATCACCAGCATCAGGCGATCGTCCTGCTGCCAGCCCTGCAGCGTCACCGCGCTGGCGTTGGCGTGTTTGACAATATTGTTCAGCCCCTCCTGGCAGACGCGGAACAGCGTGACCCGCTGGCCTTCGCTCAGCGTTGGCTCATCAATGCGCCAGTCGAGATGGCTGACAATACCGCGGCTTTCCAGCTCCATCTCGCGCATCAGGGAACGCACCGCCTGCTCAAGCGAGAGGTCATCCAGCTGGCGCGGGCGCAGCCTGCCGAGCAGGCGGCGCACCGAATCGTACACCCCCAGCGACAGCTGTTCGATGTGTGCCCCGCCCTGCTTCACGCCGCTATTTTCCGCCGCCAGACGCTGAACGATGCCCGCCTGGGTGCGGATGGCGGTGATGGTCTGGCCGATGTCGTCGTGCAGCTCGCGCGCCACTTCCTGGCGCACGCTCTCTTCGGTCTCCAGCAGGCGTTCGGCCAGGCGGCGGTTGCGCGCCAGCTCGGTTTGCAGGGACTGGTTCAGTTCGCGCAGGCGCTGAATGCCCGCCCCAAGCAGCAGCCCGGTCAGGCTCTGGGCCAACAGCGAGAGGAGCAAATCAACGGGGTGATCGTGCCAGGTCTGGCTGGCGATCAGCGCGATGGCATTCATCAACGTGGCGATCAGCGCCCCCTGCCAGCCGTAGTGCCAGGCCAGGGCGATAATCGGCAGCGCCAGGCAAAACGGCGTAAAGCGTGAAAGCTCGGCCGGTAAACCCAGCTGCAGCCACAGGCTCACCACAAACAGCAGCAGATACCAGATGAGATGCCGGGCGCGCCAGTTTACCGGCTGGGAGACCAGCGCCGGGCCGAGCGGCTGCCAGACGGTGCTGGTGAGATAATGCCAGATGACGAGGCAGGTCGGCGCGAGCGTCAGCCCGCCGGTGAGGGTGAGGAGCAGCGCGTTCAGCATCTCCTTTTCGCCGATCCACGGCAGGGATTGCAGCAGCGCGGCGGCAATCAGCGCCGCCCCCTGGCGCAGCAGCGTGCGCCAGTCCCGCTGGTGCCGGTAGCGGGAGATCAGCGCCACCGGGATCAGGGTCAGCACGCTTCCGGTCATCAATAATGGCAGATGCGCCAGCGCCACCTGCTGCGCCAGCCAGACCAGCATCAGCCACTCTGCGCCCAGCAGCACAGGCCAGTAGCCGCGCGGGCATTGCAGCATCAGCCCAAGACGCAGGCCGAACGGGAACAGCAGCACCGCCAGTTCAGGGCGTTCAACCAGATGCAGACTGATGCTCCACAGGCAAAACCATGCGGCGGAGAAGATAAAAAAGCTGGCAACGACGGCGATCAGCCGCGAAAACACAGAGTTCATTGCCAGCTGTCGAACATACGGCGCGCCAGCTCGACGTCGTTACTGACGCCGAGTTTTTCCATCAGGTTAGCGCGATGAACGTGAACGGTTTTGGGCGACAGCCCCAGTTCGACGGCAATCTCTTTCACCGCCATCCCCTGCGCGAGCTTTTCCGCCACCTGTCGTTCGCGTCGGGTCAGCGGATCCTGACGGCCTGCCGCCAGCTTGATGGCGATATCCGGCGTCAGATAGCAGCCGCCTGTTGCGACGGTGCGCACGGCGGCGATCAGCTCGTCCGGGCTACAGCGCTTGGAGAGAAACCCGCGCGCGCCGGCGTTTAACGCCTGTTCCACCAGCGCCGGGCTGTCGTGAACCGACAGCATGATCGTCGCCATGCCTTTCGGCAGTTGGCTCAACAGCTCCAGCCCGGAAAGGTCCGGCATGGAGATATCGCAGATACAGACCTGCACGCCGCGCCCCGGCAGACCCGCCAGCGCCTCGCGGCCGGAACCGAACTCGGCCACTACCTGAAAATCAGGTTCGAGGCTTAAAAGCTGGGCAAATCCGGAGCGGACGATAAGGTGGTCGTCGATAAGGGCGATGGTAATCATGTGCGTTCCTGCGGTCTGAAAGCGCCGGATGGCGCTGCGCTTATCCGGCCTACAAAGGGCAAAGTTCGTAGGCCAACAAAGGCGCTTACCTTAAGCGATTTACTCGAAAAACACCGCAATTTTGTTAAACATGGTGGGATCGGACTGGTTGCGCACCACTTTGGCGACGTCTTCCAGCTTGTCGATCTGGGCCATCATCTGCTCCAGACGCTGATCGTCATTGACCAGCAGCCAGATGCGGCTGTGCTCGCTGCCCTGAATCGGCAGGCAGAGAATGCCTTCGACGTTAAACGCGCGGCGGGCGAACAGCCCGCAGACGTGGGTCATGACGCCGGGATGGTTGCGGACGGTGAGTTCCAGGATGACGTTATCGTGTTGTTTCTGCATGGCTTATTCCCCCACCATCTCAGTATTTGCCGCACCCGGCGGCACCATCGGATAGACTTTTTGTTGCGCGTCGATGCGCACGTGGATCAGCGCCGGGCCGGGACGAGAGATCGCCGCCTGCAGCGCCGCGTGGGCATCCTCCTCCGCGTTCAGATCGCAGGTGTGCAGGCCAAACCCGGCGGCAATCTGCATAAAGTTAATCATTCCCGGATAGGTCGCAGCAAATACCCCCTGCTTGTAGAACAGGCTCTGCTGCTGGTGCACCAGTCCCAGCGCCTCGTTGTTCATCAGAATGATTTTTACGTCTAACTGATTTTCGGCTGCGGTCGCCATTTCCTGAATGTTCATCATCAGGCTGCCGTCGCCGGAGAAGCAGATGACTTTACGATCCGGGTTAGCCAGCGCCGCGCCCACGGCGGCGGGCAGGCCAAAGCCCATGGTGCCCAGCCCGCCGGAGGTCAGCCACTGACGCGGACGGTTCAGCGGGTAAGCCTGCGCGGTCCACATCTGGTGCTGGCCCACGTCGGTGGTGATAATTGCGCTGTCGTCCACGCAGGCGGCCACGGCGTTGATCAGGCCGTAGTGGCTCAGCGGGTCGCCTTCAGCGGGGATCGCCCCCGGAAACTCTTTTTGCAGGTCAGCCACCAGTTGACGCCAGTCGTCACGGCCGGTTGCCTCGGTTTGTGGGATCAGCTGCGCCAGTACCTCGGCGACATCGCCCTGGATCGCGACGTGCGGCTGCTTGATTTTACCCAGCTCGGCGCGGTCGATATCCACGTGAATAATTTTGGCGTTCGGGCAGAACTGTTCGGTTTTGCCAATCGCCCGGTCATCAAAACGCGCGCCCATGACGATCAGCAGATCCGCCTCTTGCAGGATGAAATTGGTGCTGCGCGCGCCGTGCATCCCCAGCATGCCCAGAGAGAGCGGGTGTGCTTTTGGCAGCATGCCCAGCGCCATCAGCGTCATGGTGGTGGGCAGGTTGGCTTTCTCGGCGAACTGGCGCACCTCGTCAGAGGCGTTGATCGCCCCGCCGCCCAGATAGAGCACCGGACGTTTCGCGGCGTTAATCATCGCCGCCGCATCGCGCACGCTCTCTGCGCTGAATTCAGGCGCAGGGGCACGGTCGCCTGGCTCTGGCAGCACGTCGATGTCAATTTCTGCGGTCTGAACATCCTTAGGAATGTCTATCCACACCGGGCCAGGACGGCCAGACTGCGCAATGCGGAACGCATCGCTGATAACCTGTGGCAGCTCGCTGATATCGCGCACCAGATAGTTATGCTTGGTGATGGGGATAGAGATGCCGTAGGTGTCCACTTCCTGGAACGCATCGGTGCCGATCATCGAGGACGGTACCTGTCCGGTGATGCAAATCAGCGGAATGGAATCGAGACGCGCGTCGGCGATGGCGGTCACCAGGTTAGTTGCGCCCGGGCCGCTACAGGCCATACAGACCGCCGGTTTGCCCTGGGTACGCGCCATGCCCTGCGCGATAAAGCCCGCGCCCTGCTCGTGGCGAGCCAGAACGTGACGAATTTTTGTGCTTTGGCTTAACGCGTCGTACAGCGGCAGCACCGTGCCGCCCGGGATACCCGCTACGATGGTGATGCCCTGTCGTTCCAGTAAATGCACGATTAACTGCGCACCGGTAAAACGCGTTGTGGATGATGTTGTGCCCGAACTTGCCATGCTCCAGTCCTTTTATGAGCCGACTTTCCGGGGGGGGTTTAAACGAAAAACCCCGCCCGGTTTGCGCCGGCGGGGTTTTGGATTCGTGTGTTGATCCAGTCCCTACGGCGCATTGCCGACGACGACCACCACACGCACGACGACCACTGCGGCGGGTTGCGCAGTTTTTAGTAGGGTCGCGGTGAACAGGGATGGAGTCATTAGGAACCTGTGTTTGGAATCATTGATAGAATTTATACAACCACAGGTTGTAGGGCGTGACAATGGAAAAATATTCAACCGCACAAAAATGCGTCAGGGATCACGTTTCGTTTGGTGCGTGGTGAAAACAAAAAACCCCGCCTAAGCGAGGTTTTTATCAGGGTTTTGCGGTTGGTTTCCGCAGAACACACTGTGTTACGTCAACGGCAAAAGTATACGCGATCGAAGACGAACGCGCAATTTATGGCACGGATTTTGACGTTTTTGAGTATGGACCGCCTTCTGATTTTTGTCCATAAAATACTGTTCATACATACAGTATTTATCTATACTGAGTGTGTTCGCAGTGAGCGAGGGGGCCGCAGTTCTACCGGCGCAACGACGTCCTGGCTGAAACGGGTGGTGCCGTCAGTGCCTTAACCCCCTGAAGTGAGCACACTGTGTTACGTCAATCCAGGTGCTGGCAACAGGCGGCGGAAAGGTACGCCAGCATCGTGCTCCTTTTAACCAAAAGGAGACGCGTATGAGCGTCGTGGATATGGTTGTACTCATCCTCAAACTCATTGTTGCTGTTCTGCAACTGCTTGATGCTGTCCTGAAATACATTCGGTGATTCAGGTTCAAGTCGCACCTAAGAGGGGCGGGAAACCGCCCCTCTTTAATAACGAGGGAATGCTATGTCGCGTCTGTTAATTGAGCCTGTTACGCCAGAAGAGCCGGGATACATCGCGCTCAAAGCTGAGAGCATCGCCTTACACTTCAACATGCTGCGCAGGCTGGAAGAGAACTGGCAGCGCGGTGAGAATCGTTTTAATGCGCCGGGCGAAAAACTGCTGGGAGCCTTCCTCAACGGCAGGCTGGTGGGCGTGTGCGGGTTAAACCGCGATCCTTTTAGCCAGCAGCCGCGTGCCGGGCGTATTCGTCATCTTTACGTCAGCGAGAAGTGCCGCGGGCTGGGCATCGGCAAACAGCTGTTAACCGTGGTGATGGCCGATGCCAGCATCTGGTTTGATTTTCTCAATACCCATGCGCCGGAAGCGGCTTACGGGTTCTATCATCGGGTTGGGTTCACGCTGGTGGCGGACGAACCGCGGGTCACGCATCGGCTTTTTTGCGCCGTGTAGCTGGCTGGTAGCATCGTGCGGTGAATGTTACAGTTGGATGACAATTCACCGCCTGACGCGCCATGACCATCACCGTATTCTGCATTCTGCTGTTCGCCGCGCTGCTGCATGCCAGCTGGAACGCCATCGTTAAAGCCGGAACGGACAAGCTCTACTCCGCGATCAGCGTGAGCGGCTCAGCAACGCTTATCGCGCTGGTCCTGCTGCCGTTCTCTCCTCAGCCGTCCGCCGCAAGCTGGCCGTTTTTGGTTGTCTCCTGCGCGCTGCAGGTGGTGTACACCGTGCTGGTGGCAAAAACCTATCAGGTGTCTGATATGAGCCAGACCTACCCGCTGATGCGCGGCACCGCGCCGCTGCTGGTGGCGCTGGTCAGCGTGCTGGTGCTCGGCGATAGCCTTTCGTGGCTGGCGTGGAGCGGGATCGGCGTTATCTGCCTGTCAATCCTGGCAATGGCGATGAACGGCAGGATGCAGTCGCGTAAAGGCGTCTGGCTGGCACTGATCAACGCCTGCTTTATCGCCGGATATACGCTGGTTGACGGCACCGGGGTGCGGCTGTCAGACACCGCGCTCGGCTATACCCTCTGGACGTTCTTCATGAACGGTTTTTGCCTGCTTAGCTGGGCGATGGTGGCGCGCCGTCGGGAGGCGACCCGCTACGTGAGTCTGCACTGGAAAAAAGGCCTGCTCGGCGGTGTCGGCACGATGGGCTCTTACGGTCTGGCACTGTGGGCGATGACGCAGGCCCCGCTGGCGGTGGTGGCCGCGCTGCGTGAAACCTCGATTCTCTTTGGCGCGCTGCTGGCGTTTCTGCTTTTAAAAGAGAAGGTTGCCGGTGTGCGTATTGCCGCAGCGGTGGGGATCGCAGGCGGCGCCATTCTGCTGCGTCTGGCGTAAAGCGCTGGCAACATTAGTTGCCGTTCTTGTTTACAAATCCTGCCTTTTTGCTTCCATCCATTCATCACAGCAATGCTTAATTTGTCATCTGACTGTGGTAGATTCCTCGCGCATTTATGGGAATGCGTAGTCACTTATTCTTCATTTCTCTCTTTTGGCAAAAGTATTCAGCGACATGAAAAAACAAAGGAACGTTAACTTATTGTTGATGCTGGTGTTACTGGTGGCCGTCGGTCAGATGGCGCAAACCATCTACATTCCGGCGATTGCCGACATGGCAAAGGAACTCAATGTCCGCGAGGGCGCGGTGCAGAGCGTGATGGCGGCGTACCTGCTAACCTACGGCGTCTCTCAGCTCTTCTACGGACCGCTGTCTGACCGCGTCGGGCGTCGCCCGGTGATTCTGGTGGGCATGAGCATTTTCATGGTGGCGACGGTGATTGCCATTAGCACTTCCAGCCTGACGGTGCTGATTGCCGCCAGCGCCCTGCAGGGCGTGGGGACCGGCGTCGGGGGCGTGATGGCGCGAACCCTGCCGCGTGACATGTACCAGGGCACCCAGCTGCGCCACGCCAATAGCCTGTTAAATATGGGTATTCTGGTCAGCCCGCTGATGGCACCGCTGATTGGCGGCCTGCTGGACACCCTGTGGTCCTGGCGCGCCTGCTACGCCTTCCTGCTGGTGCTGTGCGTGATTGTCACCTTCAGCATGGCGCGCTGGATGCCGGAAACGCGCCCGGTGGATGCGCCGCGCACGAAGCTTCTCACCAGCTATAAAACGCTATTCGGCAACGGGGCGTTTACCTGTTATCTGCTGATGCTGATCGGCGGCCTGGCGGGAATTGCGGTGTTCGAAGCCTGTTCCGGCGTGCTGCTGGGCGCAGGGCTTGGCCTCAGCAGTATGGTGGTGAGTATTCTGTTTATTCTGCCAATCCCGGCGGCGTTTTTCGGCGCGTGGTTCGCAGGTCGGCCCAACAAGCGTTTCTCCACGCTGATGTGGCAATCGGTGATCAGCTGCCTGCTGGCGGGCCTGATGATGTGGATCCCGGGGCTGTTTGGCGTGATGACGGTCTGGACGCTGCTGATCCCGGCGGCGCTGTTCTTCTTCGGTGCGGGAATGCTGTTCCCGCTCGCCACCAGCGGCGCGATGGAGCCGTTTCCGTTCCTTGCCGGAACGGCAGGCGCACTGGTAGGCGGCTTGCAGAACATCGGTTCCGGCGCGCTGGCCTGGCTTTCAGCCATGATGCCGCAAACCGGCCAGTCTAGTCTGGGCTTGCTGATGACCCTGATGGGGCTGCTGATTTTGCTGTGCTGGCTGCCGCTGGCGTCGCGCGTCCCGCATCACGAGCAGCCGGTTTAACCGCACGATGGCCCGGCTTCTCGCCGGGCTTGTCACAGACCGGGGCGATCATCACCTGCAGCAACGGCTCAGGCGCGGGTCGCCATGCCCCCTCCTCGCCGTCGTAGAACTGAAAATCGGCGTTAACCGCATACGGAATTTTTGCTTTTTGCAGCTCGCAGGCCATGAAGGTCGCGAAAGCCATTTGCGACGCCGTGGGGGTAAAGCGGTTCGATTCCCCGACTCCCCAGCCGCCCACCCAGCTCATATGCCCGGTTTTTTGCTGCCAGCGCAGCGCCGTCGCGATGCGGTTGTGGATAGCCGCTTTCTCCGCCGCAGTCCCTGACGTCCACGGGTATTTACCGTTATTTTTCAGCGGTCCCCACGGAAAGATGTGCCACTCCGCCAGCAGGTAATTTTGACTGCGGGGCGGCAGCTTCAGGCTGGATAAATCTTCCGGCGCAGCGCGCAGGCGCGGCGCAATGAAGATCATGCGCTGCGGGTCGATGTCGTGGATCGCTTTGATGGTTTTTTCATACACGCGGTTCAACGACGCAAGATTGTGGTTGAGCTTATCGGCAGGTTCGTAAATGAGGTCAAATCCCAGCATGGGCGAGCGTTGGCCAAAATAGTGCGCCACGGCAATCCACCAGTTGACCACCTCTTTCTCGTTATCGGCTTTCGGGTCGTTTTTATATTCATCAGCCTGATAGGCGATAACCGGAATCACGCCGTATTGCTCGCAGGCTTCCACCAGCTTACGCAGGTGGATCAGCCGAGCTTCCGTCGGCTCATCCGCCACGCGAATACGCACATGGCGGATCCCTTTCGCGTGAAAATCGCGGACGACCAGCGGGTCGAACTCGCGGATGCCACGCTCGGTGCGCGCCCAGTCCACGTCGATACCCACGCCAAGCTCTTGCGCATAGCGGGCAGCCGTCAGCGGCGGCTCAGCGGCACAGGCCAGGCCGGAAGCGATCACAAGCGCAGTGGCAATAACAAGCTTTAACACGGTTTACCTTGCGAGAAATCGAAAGCAATAACCTGTATTTAGCACGCTTTTTCACATTTGGTGTAGCCTCAAAACGTAATAATTCTTCATCCTGCCTGCGCTTTTAGCCAGCCGATAAACGCGTCAATTTTCGGCCAATGCCGTTCAGGCAGCGTGGCAATGTAGTAGTGCTGCTGGCACGGCAAGGTCTTATTACCAAAAGGGGCAACAAGTTCTCCGCGCGCGAGGCGTTTTTCAACCAGCCTTTTTCGCCCCATCGCCACCCCCGCATGGTTTAACGCAGCGGTGATGGCTAAATCTGAACGATCGAAGCCCATGCCCGATGAAGGCAGCGCGTTCACGGCAAAACGCTGCGCCCAGAGTTGCCATTCATCCGTGCCGGAATCCTGACTCCAGGCCTGACGGTCGTGCAGGAGCGTGCAGCGGGCGAGATTCTCGGGCTGGCCGAATAACGCGTGCTCGCGGGCATACTCCAGCGAGCAAACGGGTAAAATGTCTTCATCCATCAGGAACGTGTGCGCAAGGTGTTTTGGCGGCGAATCGTCGAAATAGAGCGCCAGATCGACGCCGGTTCGCTGCATATCGATGTCGTCGTTGCCGGTCAGAAGGGTGAGTGAAATCGCAGGATAGCGGCGCGTAAAATCGCCGAGCAGGGGCACCAGCCAGCACTGAGCGAGGGATGGCCGTGAGTAGACGGTCAGCGTGCCGCTCAGCGCCTGGTTTTTGATATCCTGAATCTCCTGGTTCAGGGTATCGAGCGACGATTTAAGCGTCCCGTAAAGACGCTTCCCCTCCTGCGTAAGCTCAACCTTACGGTGAGAGCGGACAAACAGCCGGATCCCCAACTCCTCTTCCAGCAAATTGATACGGTGGCTCACCGCGCTGGGGCTAAGCGACAGCTCCGCCGCCGCCAGCGCGAAGGATGCATGTCGCGCCGCGACTTCAAAGGTGTACATTTTTGACAGCTGCCAGCCGTTTAGCTGCGGCTTATCTCCCTCCATCGCCCCTCCCTTTCCTGTTTGGTTCAATCTGGCTCACCTGAAACGCAATTTATATCATTTGTCAGTATGCCCCTTTTTTTGTCCAATGAAGAACATGGCCGAATGGAAAGAGACGACGATGAATAACCTCCCTGCCTTAAAGGCACAGTTTCCTCTGATTGAGGATCTGATTGCCCTGAAAGAAACGACCTGGCTCAACCCGCGTACCACCACGCTTGCCGAGGGGCTGCCCTATGTTGGGCTAACCGAAGACGATGTGAATGACGCCCACGCGCGCCTGCAACGTTTTGCGCCTTACCTGGCGAAAGCGTTTCCGGAAACGGCGGCTACCCACGGGCTGATTGAATCGGAGCTGGTCGCCATTCCGGCGATGCAAACGCGGCTGGAGAAAGAGGCTGGCGCGGCGATCCCCGGCACGCTGCTGCTGAAAAAAGACAGCCATTTGCCCATTTCCGGCTCCATCAAGGCGCGCGGCGGTATCTATGAAGTGCTGGCCCATGCCGAAACGCTGGCGCTGAACGCCGGGCTACTGAGCGTTGACGATGATTACAGCATCCTGCTGGAGCCGCGCTTTAAAGACTTCTTCAGTCAGTACAGCATCGCCGTGGGGTCAACCGGCAATCTGGGGATGTCCATCGGCATCATGAGCGCGCGTCTTGGCTTCAGGGTGACGGTGCATATGTCTGCCGACGCCCGCGAATGGAAAAAAGCCAGGCTGCGCAGCCACGGTGCGATCGTCGTTGAATATGAGCAGGATTACGGCGTGGCGGTGGAGCAAGGGCGTAAGGCGGCGGAGCGTGACCCGAACTGTTTCTTTATCGACGATGAAAACTCCCGCACGCTGTTTCTCGGCTACGCGGTGGCCGGCGGGCGGCTGAAAGCGCAGTTTGCCGCGCAGGGCCGCGTGGTGGATGCGCACCACCCTCTGCACGTTTACCTGCCATGCGGCGTCGGCGGGGGTCCTGGCGGCGTGGCGTTTGGCCTTAAGCTGGCCTTTGGCGATAACGTCCACTGCTACTTCGCCGAGCCGACCCACTCGCCGTGCATGCTGCTGGGCGTCTACACCGGCCTGCACGATGGGATCGCCGTGCAGGATTTGGGGATAGACAACGTCACGGCGGCGGATGGTCTCGCGGTGGGTCGCGCGTCCGGCTTTGTGGGCCGCGCCATGGAGCGCCTGCTCGACGGATTCTATACCCTCTCGGATCAAAGTATGTACGACATGCTCGGCTGGCTGGCACAGGAAGAGGACATTCGCCTGGAGCCGTCCGCGCTGGCGGGTATGGCCGGGCCGCTACGGTTCAAAGCCGATGCCAGCGTTACCCACCTGGTGTGGGCGACCGGCGGCGGTATGGTGCCGGAAGAGGAGATGGCGAGGTATCTGGCTAAAGGGGAGTAATTATGCCGGGTGGCGGCTACGCCTTACCCGGCCTACAGGTGCAAAATTTGTTGAATGTGGGTTACCGCAAACAGCAGCGACAGTGACAGCACGGCCAGGGCGATCAGGAACTTATCCCGCACCGCCTTCGGTTGCGCAACGTCGTCCTGCGCCACGTCCATCAGGTTTCGGCTGCGGGTGTAGCGCCATAAAATCACCGCCACCAGCGCCAGGACCACGATGGAGATCCAGAAAGGCACCCCGGTGCGATGCCAGTTGTGCTTAATCGCCAGGGCGATCAGCGCACCATATCCCAGCAGCGTGCGCAGCCAGGCCAGCGACGTACGCTCGGGCTGCAGGCCGGGGTCGGCTTCGCGACGCGCTTTGCGGCTATCCGCCATAGAACACCAGCCCCATCACCACACCGGCCACTGCCAGCAACACCGCGCTGATGATCAGCAGCCCACGCGTATAGGGCAGATCCTGCTTCAGGCGCATCGCCTTTTCGTTACGCAGCCAGCGCAGATAACCGTAAATCGCCAGCACGCCCGCAAACAGACACAGCAGCAGCGCCAGCACTTCGCGGATCAATGGGGTAGCAAAATCGGGAGCCAGCTGGTCGAGGCCGACGCCCGCAGCCAGAAAGCCCAGCGCGGTGCGGATCCACGCTAAATAGGTGCGCTCGTTAGCCAGAGAGAAGCGGTAGTCCGGCGCTTCGCCGAGGCGGGAGATTTTCATGGCGGTTCCTTGTGGTGCATAAGGCAGGCTTCAGCATAGCCTAATGCTCGCACCGTTGTTAGCCTATCCCCCAGAACAGCACCGCCAGGAGTTGCGGAGTAATGATTCGCAGGAACATCACCAGCGGATAGACCGTGGCGTACGATAGCGCCGCCGCGCCGCTGGTGGCGTGGAGGTTATTGGCGAAGGCCAGCGCGGGTGGGTCCGTCATCGATCCTGCGAGCATACCGCAGAGCGTGAGATAGTTCATTTTGGCGAACATTCGCGCCAGTATCCCGACCGTTATCAGCGGGATCGCAGTGATAAAAATGCCGTAACCGATCCAGCTGACGCCTTCGCCCTGAAGCAGGGTATCAACAAAATCTCCGCCCGATTTCAGCCCGACCACCGCGAGGAACAGCACAATACCCAGCTCGCGCAGCGCCAGGTTGGCGCTCGGCGGCATAAACCAGTACAGCTTGCCGATGCAGCCGATACGCCCGAGGATCAGCGCCATAATCAGCGGCCCGCCGGCCAGCCCGAGCTTCAGGGCCACCGGAAAACCCGGTACATACATGGGGACAGAGCCGAGCAGTACACCAAGCCCGATGCCGATGAACACCGGCAGCATCTGCACCTGCTGGAGCTTTTGCTGGGCGTTGCCCACCATATCCGCCACGGCATCAATCGACGCGGGCCGCCCGACCAGATTGAGGATATCGCCAAACTGCAGGCTGGCGTCCTGGCTGGCAACCAGCTCCACGCCTGCGCGGTTCAGACGCGAGATCACCACGTCATAGCGTTCTTTTACCTGCAAATCGCGGATTTTCTTGCCCAATACCTTCTCGTTTGTGACCACCACGCGCTCGACGCGCAGATCGGTACCCCGGGTAGAAAGTGAGGTCTCCACCTCCTGACCAATCACCAGCCGGGCGTTGTTGAGATCCCCGGGCTGACCAACCAGGTGCAGCAGATCGCCGTGCTGAATAAGCGTGCCGGGCGAGGGCACCATCAGCATGTCGTCACGTTTCAGGCGCGAGCAGATGATGGTGGCGCTGTTCAGAATGGGCACATCCTGAATCGCCATATTGTTCAGATTGGGGTTTTCAACGCGGATATTGATGGTTTTGATCGGCGCATGGCCGTTGGTCAGGGTGGTTTCATGGTCCTTCGCTTCCTGCTCAACGTTAACGCGGAACAGCACCCGCACCAGCCACATCGAGAGCAGAATGCCGCAAATGCCAAACGGATAGGCCATGGCGTAGCTCATCCCCATCTGATCGACGACATCCGAAGAGATCCCCAGGTCGCGTAGGATTTGCTGGCCTGCCCCGAGCGCGGGCGTGTTGGTCACTGCCCCAGAGAAAATGCCGAGCACCACGGGAAGCGGGATCGCGAAGAGTTTATGCAGAACGGCGGTAACCAGCCCACCCATCACCACAATGCCGAAAGCAAGCAGGTTAAGCCGCAGGCCCGAGACGCGAAGAGAGGCGAAAAAGCCCGGTCCCACCTGGATACCGATAGTGTAAACGAAGAGGATCAGGCCGAATTCCTGGATAAAATGCAGCATGTCGGCGCTCAGCGCCAGCCCAAACTGGTCGGCAAAGTGGCCGATAAAAATCCCGCCGAACAGCACCCCGCCGATGCCAAACCCGACGCCGCGAATTTTAATATTGCCTATCCACAGTCCCACCACCGCGACCAGGGCCAACACGCTAACCGTCAACGCGATATCACTCATGATCCACATCCTGTGCATAACCTTAGTTATTTCAGGGATTCTCTCAGAGCCGGAGGCGATTGTATGGGCGATGGCGCACAAAAAAGCCCTGCCGGGGCAGGGCGTTATCTTTGCACCCTCTCCCTGTGGGAGAGGGTCGGGGTGAGGGCATCAGCCCGCACACTGTTAGCTGTTCAATGCCGGGCGCGCGCTAATGGCGATGCGCTGAGGCGCAATGGCTTCTGGCACGTTACGGGTGAGGTCGATATTCAGCAGCCCGTTAGTGAACGTCGCGCCAGAAACTTCCATATGGTCTGCCAGGGTAAAGCTCAGGCTAAACGGCTGAGTGACAAGCCCCTGATGCAGCCATTTGGTCTCGGTTTCTTGTTTTTCCGGCGTGCCTTTTACGGTCAGGCGCGTACCTTCGAGCTGGATGTCCAGGTCTTCCTGACGGAACCCGGCTAACGCCAGCGTGATGCGATAGTGGTTGTCATCGCTTTTTTCGATGTTGTACGGCGGAAAAGTCTGTTGCTCGGTGGTGCTTTGCAGGGCATTCGCCAGTTTGTCAAAACCAATCCACTGACGCAGCAGGGGGGATAAATCGTAGTTACGCATACTAAATCTCCTTCTGAGAAGCGAGTTCGGCACAGTCTAATTTTGTGCGCAGTTGTTCCTGCAAATCCTGATGGATTCGCCTATGCTCCCGGTTCGGCAAGCAATTCTGAGTGGGCCGCAGCCGCGACCCGCGTGATTAGTTAATTTCGATCCGGCGCGGTTTTTTCTCTTCCGGAATCACACGTTCCAGTTCGATAAACAGCAGTCCGTTGACCAGGTTCGCGCCTTTTACGTGAATGTTCTCGGCCAACTGGAACTTGCGTTCAAAGTTGCGCTCGGCGATGCCCTGGTAAAGGTAGGTACGTTCTTTCTGCTCTGCCGTATGGGAGCCTTTCACTACCAGCAGGTTGTCCTGCGCGGTGATCTCCAGCTCGCTTTCTGCGAAACCGGCGACGGCAATGGCAATGCGGTAGTGGTTTTCATCGACCAGCTCAACGTTGTAGGGAGGATAGCCGTTGCTCTGGCTTTGGTTATTTTCTAAATGGTTGAACAGGCGGTCAAAACCAATAGCAGAACGGTATAGCGGAGAAAGATCGAAGTTACGCATACATTAAAACTCCTGAAATCAGCGAGAGATTTAGCCTTCCACCATGGACAGGCTTCTGTGCCCCCGAACACCCCTCAGGCGTGTTCGTTATCGGGTTACATTCTTAAAATGGGTCTGGATACGGGCTTTTCAAGCGTATGCAGACGAGATTTTTTTGCACTTTGCTGGATGTCGCATAGACTGGGACAACAGCACTAAGGGTTAAATTGCGATAGCCGCCACAGAGCCGGGTTGTCGGGCTATTCATTTTGATCAAGGCCCGCTATAACCCTGAGTTACAGGCTCATGCAATGCCATTAACAATGACTGAGTGATGATGA
Source organism: Enterobacter sp. V87_3 (assembly GCF_029967835.1). Lineage (NCBI taxonomy): Bacteria > Pseudomonadati > Pseudomonadota > Gammaproteobacteria > Enterobacterales > Enterobacteriaceae > Enterobacter > Enterobacter sp. V87_3. The sequence goes on from NZ_JASCAM010000025.1 coordinate 216,982, forward strand.
AAAATGTTCTGATTAAGCTGACGACGTTCAGCGGGATTGTTTTACTTTGCGGGTGTTCGAGCGTGATGTCTCACACCGGCGGTAAAGAAGGAACATACCCGGGAACGCGCGCCAGCGCAGCGATGATCTCGGATGACGATACCAACTGGGGCACCAAATCCCTGGCCATTCTGGATATGCCTTTCACGGCCGTGGCGGACACGCTCCTGCTGCCGTGGGATCTGTTCCGCACCGACAGCTCCGTGCGTTCACGCGTTGAAAAAAGCGAGAAGGAAAACCTGGCCACCAACGCCGTTATCCCACCCGCCAGCCTGTCCGTACAGTAATCGTTATCAGGTTTCCGTTACCCAAAGCTGACGGAAACCGTTCGTTTCTTCCATCCAGGCTATCCAGTGACCGTCCGGGGAAAACACGACAGCATCCGCTGATGGCGGCTTGCCATGATCGGACGTCAGAAACGTCACCGCTCCGGTTTGCGCATCGCAGCACGCTATGCGGTTCTCCAGCACATAGCCCAGTTTTTCCCCCGACGGATGCCAGTTAAAAGCCGACTGAATGCCGCTTTCATGGTGCGTTAGCTGGCGCGGTTCACCGCCTTCCGGCGAGATAAGCCACAGCTGCACAATGCCGTTGTCGTCGCGCATCAAAAAGGCGATCTGCGTGCCCTGTGGATTGCTGCGCACCCAGTGACGCGGCACGTTGACCAGCCCCGGATACGCGTTCTGATGCGTAAAGGTTAAACGGCGCTGCGCCACGCCCGCTGGCGGTGCAGGCAGGGTTTCCGGCGTGCCCTGCAAAGGCGCCTCGCCAGCACGTTTCCATCCTTGTTCATCATTGGGCAGATCGATAACGAACAGTTCAGGCACTTTCTCACCCGTGAAGGACAGCGTATCGCCAATAAAGGCCAGCCTGTTGTTGCCCACCCAGCCCTCTTCATAGGCGCGGTTGATCTCATCGCTGCCGGGCTGCGGCGTTGGCGTGGTGCGGCTGACCAGCACGCTCCAGAAGGCGCCAGCATAGTTACGCGGATGGTTGCCCCGCGGGGTTACCGGGCCAAACGGCGACGCGACGCCGACGTTGCGTAAGTCCCGCTTCGGATCGTGCTCATGCATGACGTGGTCGTTATAGGTAAAGCTGACCAACTGCCCGTTCGGGCTAAAGACATGCACATGGCTGCCGCCGCGCAGCGCGCCTGCGGTATAGGGCGCAGTGATATCCATGGCATCAAGATTTTCGACCGCACCGTTGCAGGCCACCACCCCCTGACGATGGTGAAAGTCATACTGCCAGTCGGCATCCGGGCGTTGCGGGCCGTGGATAAAGACGTATTTGTCTTCTGCAGGATGAACGGTCACCACGCCGACGTGCGCGCCGTTCGTAGCGCGATAAATCACCTCAACCTCCCCCGTCATGACGTTGACCCGCTCGATGGTTTCGCCGGTGAACGACGCGCCGGACGGGCGCACGTCAAAGGCCAGCCACTGGCTGTCGGGCGTCCAGGTGTTGATATTGGTGAGCTGGTGATGGCGGGAAGCGAAGGTGATTTGTTTCATGGAGATACCCTGATGCGCAGTTATCGCATCAGGGTAAAACATCAGCGGGAATTAGCCTACACGTTTCACATCGCCCACCAGCAGGATGTAAGAAAGCGCGCCGATCAACGCCACGGCGGAGATGTAAACCAGCGCCGGACCAAAACCGTAATCCTGCGCCAGATAGCCGATCACCAGGGGTACGGTGATCCCCCCCAGACCGCCAACGAAGTTGAAGACGCCGCCCGTGAGGCCGATCAGGCGCATCGGTGCCAGCGAGGAGACCAGAGACCAGGTGATGGAGGCAAAACCGTTGCCGAAGAAGGCGATGGCCATCAGGGTCATTATCCACACCGGATCGTTGGTGTAGTTCGCGCCCATGATGCAGGTGGAGATCAGCAGCCCGCAGATGATCGGCGTTTTACGCGCCACGCCCAGCGAGAAGCCCTTTTTCACCAGCCTGTCGGCCAGCCAGCCGGAGAGCAGCACGCCGAAGAAGGCCGCGAGGAACGGCACGGTGGTCATAAAGCCCGCCTTCAGTGCGGTGATGCCCTTTTCCTGCGTAAGATAGTTCGGGAACCAGGTCAGGAAGAACCACAGCGTTGAGGTGACGGCAAACTGGCCCAGATACACGCCCACCAGCTTACGGTGGAACACCAGTTTCCAGTCCGCTTTGGTCAGGGGCTGACGCGCCTCTTTTTTCACAGGCGCATCGCCATCCACCAGACCGCCGCCGTCGCGGATATAGTCCAGCTCGGCTTTGGTGATGCTTTTGGTCAGGCGCGGCGGCTGGTACACCTTGAACCAGATCAGTGACCAGATAATCCCTATACCGCCGGTGACAATAAACACCCAATGCCAGCTCAGCAGCTCCTGGATCCAGATCAGCAGCGGCGTGAGAAACGCCAGGCCGACAAACTGCCCGGAGGTGTAGAACCCAACGGCAGACGCACGTTCATGCTCCGGGAACCAGCTGGTCACCATGCGGTTGTTGGTCGGGAACGCCGGGGCTTCGAAAATCCCGGTGATGGCGCGCAGGCCAATCAGCGACATCAGCCCGGTCGCAAAGCCCTGGAACAGCGTGGCGACGGACCAGCCGAAAATGGCGATAAAGTAGGTCAGACGCGAGCCGACCCGGTCAAGGAACCAGCCGCCGGGGATCTGGCACAGCGTATAGAGCCAGGCAAAGGCCGAGAAGACGTAGCCCATTTCCGCCTTGGTAATACCAAATTCTTCCTGAATATGGGCCGACGCAACGGCCAGGTTGGCGCGGTCGACATAACAAATCACCACGGTAATAAAAATCATCATCAGCGTCAGGTAGCGGCGACGCCCGGTTTTGGTAGCAATAACTGGAATATCCATCGCAATCTGTCTCCAGATTTTGGGCATAGCGAAGCCGCTCACCATGCCCTGTAGTTTACAGAGGGTTATATTTTTATATGTGCGTTTTTTTGCCCGGTGGCGCTGCTGTATGTCCGGGCCTACGGGAGAGTAGGCCGAATAAGCGTAGCGCCATCCGGCGATTTACCACTCGGCGACGGAACCGTCTTCATGCCGCCATAACGGGTTACGCCAGTCCGGCGCATGTTTACTCAGCTCAATGACTTTGGCTTCGTCGATCTCTACGCCAAGGCCCGGCTTCGTTAACGGTTTAAAGAACCCGCCTTCCATGCAGAAGTCTTCTTTGTTCTTCACAAAATCGAGCAGTTCCGCGCCCTTGTTGTAATGAATGCCCATGCTCTGTTCCTGGAACACGGCGTTGCGGGAGACAAAATCGACGTGCAGACAGGCCGCCAGCGCGACAGGCCCGAGCGGGCAGTGCGGGGCCAGCGCCACGTCGTAGGCTTCTGCCATACCGGCAATTTTGTAGCATTCGGTGATACCGCCCGCATGAGAGAGGTCCGGCTGCAGGATCGCGATTCCGCCCGCTTCCAGCACGCGTTTAAACTCGAAGCGTGAGAACATCCGTTCGCCCGCCGCAATCGGAATGTGCGTCTGTTCCGCCAGCTTCGGATAGTATTCGGCCTGCTCGGCCAGCACCGGCTCTTCGATAAACAGCGGACGGTACGGCTCCAGCTCTTTGATCAGCACTTTCGCCATCGGCGCGCTGACGCGGCCATGGAAGTCCAGCCCAAACTCAATGTCATTGCCGAAGGCTTCACGGATCTGCGCCACGGTGTTCACCGCCCGGTCTACCGCACGTGAATTGTCGATCACCCCCATCTCTTCACAGCCGTTGAGCTTGAAGGTGTCAAAACCAATGCTGCGCAGTTGCTTGATACCGTCGATCACTTCCGCAGGACGGTCGCCGCCTACCCAGCTGTAGGCTTTAATTTTGTCGCGTACCAGGCCGCCCATCAGCTGCCAGACCGGGGCATTCAGCACTTTCCCTTTGATATCCCACAGCGCCTGGTCGATACCGGCGATAGCACTCATCAGAATGGGGCCGCCGCGGTAGAAGCCCGCGCGATACATCACCTGCCACAGGTCGTTAATGCGCGCCGGATCCTGACCAATCAGATATTCACCCAGCTCATGCACAGCAGCTTCCACGGTGCGAGCGCGGCCCTCAATCACCGGCTCGCCCCAGCCAACAACCCCTTCGTCGGTTTCGATTTTCAGGAACATCCAACGCGGCGGTAAACGGTACGTGGTGAGTTTGGTTATTTTCATTTCACTGCCTCTCGATACGCTTTCACAAATGCTGCCGCCTGCTGTGCGGTGCGCTCTACGCTCTGTCCGGCGCGATAAAGATCGCTACCCAGCCCGGCGCCTGCACAGCCAGCCTTTATCCACTGCGCCAGGTTTTCTGGCGTCACGCCGCCCACGGCCAGGACCGGTACGCTTGCGGGTAAGACCGCTTTCAGCGCTTTGATGTACTCCGGGCCAAAGGCCGATGACGGAAAAATTTTCAGCGCCTGCGCGCCCGCATCGAGAGCGGTAAAGGCTTCGGTTGCCGTTGCACACCCCGGGCAGACGGTCATGCCGTAGCCCACCGCGCGGCGGATCACCTCTGGGTTGATGTTGGGCGTGACGATAAGTTTGCAGCCCATTTTCGCCAGTCTGTCGACCTGCTCCGGCTGTAGCACCGTGCCTGCGCCAATCAGCGCCTTATCACCAAACGCATCGACGACGGCCGGGATGCTTTTTTCCCACTCCGGGGAGTTGAGCGGGATTTCCACCGCGTCGAACCCGGCGTCAATCACCGCGCCTACGTGCGCCAGCGCCTCGTCGGGGGTGATGCCGCGCAATATCGCGATAAGGGGAAGGTTAGTTTGCCACTGCATGAGCGATGCTCCTTATTCCAGCCTGAAATGCCGTGTCGCCCTCTACCGCCGCCACGTCCCGACCCATGGCGTGAAACGCCTGGCGATACCGTGAGGTCAGCAATGAGCCTGCGACGAGAGTAATGGCCTGCTGCCCGGCGAAGCGTTCACTCAGGCTGGCGACTTCGGCGCCAATCAGCAGGCCGGACAGAAACTCGCTGACCTGCTCGCGCGGGAGTTGTCCCAGCACGTGCGAGGCGCGAACCTCAAAAAGCTGCGGCAAAACGGCAGGAGAAGCGATCCCGCGCTCAAGCCCGGCGGCAAACGCCTCCGGCGACGGGCCTTGCTCCGGCAATCCCGCACCTACCAGCGAATGCTTAAGCAGCAAATGATGTAATTCGCCGGTCATCACGGTACGAAAATCGTGGATTGTGTCAGTATCGGCCTGCACCCACTTGCAGTGGGTACCGGGCATGACGTAGACAGAAGAAGGAGAAAGCGCGCGCGCGCCGAGCAGCTGCGTCTCTTCACCGCGCATAACGTTGTGGTTATCGTCGCGAGAGACGCACAAGCCGGGAATAATCCAGATATTGTCGCCAACGGACGTTAACTGCTCGCCAATGGATGAGAACGGGGCAGGCACCGGCAGATAGGGCGCAACCTTCCAACCCACATTGCTGCCCACCATGCCTGCCATCACCACCGGCGTGGCGCCGTCGCGCCAGTTTTGTGTCACCTCTGCCAGCACCGCCTCGGGGGATTTACCATTCAGACGCGTAACGCCTGCTTCTGATTGCCTGCTCTCCAGGCACTGCTCGCCCTGGTACAGCCAGGCGCGCAGATTGGTCGATCCCCAGTCAATGGCGATGTAGCGAGATGTCATGTGATTTCCTTTAACCTTCGTGTCGAGCTGGCGATCATCGTGAGCGCCGCCTGCTCTGCCGCATCGCCGTCCTGATGCCGTATCGCATCGAACAGCGCTTTATGTTCCTGGAGCGTTTTCGGCATGTTGGCCTCATCGCCCATCCAGGTACGTTCAAATACCGCACGCTGTAGCGAGCTGATTGCCACGCTAAGCTGCTGCAGCACCGGGTTATGCGCCGACTGGAGCACCGCCTCGTGGTAGCGAATATCCGCTTCGTTGAAGGCGTCCCGGTTCTGGTTGTTGGCGATCATGTCGTTCAGGGCCGACTCAATCTGCGCCAGGTCGCCTGACGTGGCGCGTTCCGCCGCCCAGCGGGCTATCGCCGGTTCCACGAGGTTTCGTACCTCGCTCATCGCGCCGATAAGCCTCGGGTCGTAGTCGTTTTCCAGCACCCACTGCAGAACATCGGTATCGAGGTAGTTCCACTGATTGCGCGGAGCAACAAACGCGCCGCGATAACGCTTCATTTCAATCAGCCGTTTCGCCATCAGCGAACGGAACACTTCCCGGATGATGTTGCGCGAGGTTTCAAACTCCTCACACAGTTCCGCCTCGGCAGGCAGCGGTGAACCTGGAACATATTTGCCGCCCACAATCTGGGTGCCCAGCGTGATAACAATGCGATCGGTTTTATTGAGAGTCATGGAGAGTCCTTATGCTCTTTGTGTCCATCCCTACTTTACCGCGACCGCTGAATTTCGCCTCACTTTTGCAGTACAAACGTGATGCTGTCCGTCATGCCTGTAGCCGTAATGTAGTACAATCATTAAATGTTGTACTACAATCCAGATCACAAAAAGAACAATTCAATAAATTGAAGGCAAAAAAAAGCCCCGGTTGATAACCAGGGCCGATGTGTTTAACAAAGCTTAGTTCAGGACAAATTTCTCGATCGCATAGGCAACGCCGTCTTCCAGGTTGGATTTGGTCACGAAGTTGGCCACTTCTTTCACCGATGGGATCGCGTTATCCATTGCCACCCCCATGCCCGCATATTCGATCATCGCGATATCGTTTTCCTGATCGCCCAGGGACATGATCTCTTCAGGCTTGATGCCCAGCGCATCGGCCAGCGATTTCACGCCAGTGCCCTTATTAACGCGTTTATCAAGGATTTCGAGGAAGTACGGCGCGCTTTTCAGCACAGTGTATTTCTCTTTGACCTCCGCCGGGATGCGTGCGATGGCTTTATCAAGAATCGCGGGCTCATCAATCATCATGACCTTCAGGAACTGCGTGGCCGGGTCCATGTTCTCTGCTTCGCAGAACACTAGTGGAATGGTAGCGACATAGGATTCATGCACGGTGTAGTAGCTGATATCGCGGTTGGCGGTATACAGCGTATTGCGATCGAGCGCGTGGAAGTGTGAACCCACTTCGCGGGAGAGCTTTTCCAGGAACCGGTAATCATCATAGCTCAGCGCGGTTTGAGCCACCGTGCTGCCATCGGCCGCTTTCTGCACCAGCGCACCGTTATAGGTGATGCAGTAATCGCCCGGCTGGTTCATATGCAGTTCTTTCAGGTAGCTGTGCACACCCGCATATGGCCGGCCAGTGGTCAGTACCACGTTCACGCCTTTTGCGCGCGCGGCGGCAATCGCGTTTTTAACGGCTGGAGAGATAGTGTGGTCTGGCAGCAGCAGCGTGCCGTCCATATCAATTGCAATGAGTTTGATGGCCATGAGATCCCCGGATTGAATGAGTCTGCACTCATGCTAACGCGATTCCGCTCAAAAAACACGGTAAGAAAGGGGATTGGGTGTGAGGGGGGGATTCCTCTTTTGCGGCCAAAGCATTTCCCCTCACCCCGGCCCTCTCCCCACAGGGGCGAGGGAGAAAAGGCGGTACCGTACATCCCCTCTCCCCTGTGGGGAGAGGGTTAGGGTGAGGGGGATAACAGCTTAGATATCAATATTCGCCGCTTTCAGGGCATTCTCTTCGATAAAGGCACGGCGTGGTTCAACCGCATCGCCCATCAGGGTCGTGAACAGCTGGTCCGCTGCAATCGCGTCCTTCACGGTTACGCGCAGCATGCGACGGCTTTCCGGATCCATGGTGGTTTCCCACAGCTGCTCCGGGTTCATCTCGCCCAGACCTTTATAACGCTGGATTGCCAGGCCACGACGGGACTCTTTCACCAGCCATTCCAGCGCCTGCTCGAAGCTGGCAACCAGCTGACGACGTTCGCCACGTTCAATGAACGCATCGTCTTCGATCAAACCGCGCAGCTTTTCGCCGAGGGTGCAGAGACGGCGGTATTCCGGCCCGGTCACAAACTCGTGCTCCAGCGGATAATCGGTGTCGACACCGTGGGTACGCACGCGGATAACCGGCTCGAACTGCTGATCAGCGTTCTGCTGAACATCGCATTTCCACATGCTACCGTGCTGTTCGTTCTCGTTCAGCTCGCTCACCAGGCTGTTTACCCAGCGGGACACGGTCTGTTCGTCGCTCAGATCCGCTTCGGTCAACGTAGGTTGATACACCAGCGCTTTCAGCAGCGTTTTCGGATAACGACGCTCCATGCGAACAATCATTTTCTGAGCAGCGTTGAACTCGGAGACCAGACGCTCCAGCGGCTCGCCTGCCAGCGCTGGTGCGTGGGAGTTGGCGTGCAGGGTTGCACCGTCAAGCGCGATCGCGATTTGGTACTGATCCATCGCTTCGTCGTCTTTAATGTACTGTTCCTGTTTGCCTTTCTTCACTTTGTACAGCGGCGGCTGTGCAATGTAGACGTGACCACGTTCAACGATTTCCGGCATCTGACGGTAGAAGAAGGTCAACAGCAGCGTACGAATGTGCGAGCCGTCGACGTCCGCATCGGTCATGATGATGATGCTGTGATAGCGCAGCTTGTCCGGGTTGTACTCGTCACGGCCAATGCCGCAGCCGAGCGCGGTGATAAGCGTCGCCACTTCCTGAGAAGAGAGCATCTTGTCGAAGCGCGCTTTCTCCACGTTGAGGATTTTACCCTTCAGCGGCAGGATCGCCTGGTTCTTACGGTTACGGCCCTGCTTCGCAGAACCGCCCGCGGAGTCCCCTTCCACCAGGTACAGTTCGGACAGCGCCGGGTCGCGTTCCTGACAGTCCGCCAGTTTGCCCGGCAGGCCTGCTAAGTCCAGCGCACCCTTACGGCGCGTCATTTCGCGGGCTTTACGCGCCGCTTCACGGGCACGTGCCGCATCGATAATTTTGCCGACCACGATTTTCGCGTCGGACGGGTTTTCCAGCAGGTATTCGCTCAGCAGTTCGTTCATCTGCTGCTCAACCGCCGATTTCACCTCAGAAGAGACCAGTTTGTCTTTGGTCTGCGAGGAGAATTTCGGATCCGGCACCTTCACGGAGACAACGGCAATCAGGCCTTCACGGGCATCGTCACCGGTGGCGCTGACTTTCGCTTTCTTGCTGTAGCCTTCTTTGTCCATGTAAGCGTTCAGGGTACGGGTCATCGCCGCGCGGAAGCCCGCCAGGTGCGTACCGCCGTCACGCTGTGGAATGTTGTTGGTGAAGCAGTAGATGTTTTCCTGGAAACCGTCGTTCCACTGCAGCGCCACTTCCACGCCAATGCCGTCTTTCTCGGTAGAGAAGTAGAAGATATTCGGGTGAATTGGCGTTTTGTTCTTGTTCAGATACTCAACGAACGCCCTGATGCCGCCTTCGTAGTGGAAGTGGTCTTCTTTGCCGTCGCGTTTGTCTTTCAGGCGGATAGACACGCCGGAGTTCAGGAATGACAGCTCGCGCAGGCGTTTCGCCAGGATGTCGTATTCAAATTCGGTGACGTTGGTGAAGGTTTCGTGGCTTGGCCAGAAGCGTACCAGGGTACCGGTTTTGTCGGTATCACCGGTCACAGCCAGCGGTGCCTGCGGCACGCCGTGGGTATACACCTGGCGGTGAATTTTACCTTCGCGCTGGATAACCAGCTCCAGCTTCTGCGACAGGGCGTTTACAACGGAGACGCCAACGCCGTGCAGACCGCCGGAAACTTTATAGGAGTTATCATCGAATTTACCGCCTGCGTGCAGAACGGTCATGATGACTTCCGCAGCAGATACGCCCTCTTCCGGGTGAATACCGGTTGGGATGCCACGACCATCATCGGTGACGGATACGGAGTTGTCCGCATGGATCGTCACCACGATGTCTTTACAGTGACCCGCGAGCGCTTCGTCGATAGCGTTATCTACCACCTCGAATACCATGTGGTGCAGACCGGTGCCGTCATCCGTATCGCCGATATACATACCAGGGCGCTTACGCACCGCATCCAGCCCTTTCAGGACTTTGATACTGGAGGAGTCATAAGAATTCGACATCAACGTTTCTCGCTCATTTAAACTTGGGTTAATCCGTTATTTTACCCTTTTCCACGGTAAACATCTTCGAATTTTCGTCCGACATGTCTATAACGTGTTCAGCGCTAATGGCACTGACGAAAACCTGCGACTGCGTGGCTTTTAAGCGGCTGGCAAGCAGCCCGCGCCGCGCGTCGTCAAGTTCCGAGGCAAAATCATCTATCAGATACAGGCAGCGTCGCCCGCTCTCGCGGGTAAGAAACTCCCCCTGCGCCAGGCGCAGCGCGCACATCAGCAGCTTAAGCTGCCCGCGCGACAAGGTATCTTCGACCGGCGCACCGTCTGCACGTATGCGAAAATCCGCTTTGTGCGGGCCGTGCGCAGTGTAGGTCAGCATGCGATCGCGCTCGAAATTTCTTTCCAGCACGTCGGCATAATCCGTCTCTTTCTCCCAGCCGCGCTGGAAGGAGAAGGTAAGAGAAAACTCGGGTAAAAACTGTTTGCAGGTATCAGCCATGTCTTCGGCGATCCCCGCACTGTATTCGGCACGCCAGCGGCTGATTTGTTCCGCAAGAGGAATGAGTTCTAAATCCCACGGACGCAGCTGGGCATAGCGCGTGACCTGACGCAACGCGGCGTTGCGCTGCTTAAGCAGACGCTTCAGGTTGCTCCAGGCGTTAAAGAAACCGGCTTCATTGTGAAAGCATCCCCAGTCGAGGAAGGCTCTTCTGTATTTGGGGCCGCCGTTGAGTAAAGTAAACCCCTCCGGCGTGATCAGCTGCATCGGCATTAACAGCGCCAGCTCGGCGACCTTGTGGCCGTCGGTACCGTCGATGCGCACCTTACTGTCGCCCTGCTTATCTTTGCTCAGGCCGATGGCGGTTTCCCTCTCCGCGCCCTGTAAACGCCCGTGCAGAACAAAGGATTCCTGTTCGTGGCGAATGACGCGACCAATCTGCAAACTGCGAAACGCCCGGCCATGGCCGAGCGTATAGATGGCTTCCAGCACGCTGGTTTTGCCGCTGCCGTTCGCGCCAACCAGGAAATTAAAGCCAGGGGATAAAGCGAGATCCGCGCTTTCGATATTGCGAAAGTCGCGGATCAACAGACGGGTGAGCGACATTACAGTCTCATTGGCATAACAACATAAGCCGCGCTTTGGCTGGCCGCATCTTCAATCTGTACGCTCGACACGGAGTCGGTCAGCAGAATGCGAACGTTCTCGCACTTCAGCGCATTCAGCACGTCCAGCACGTAGCTGACGTTAAAGCCGATTTCCATCTCAGCCCCGGCGTAGGTGACGTCCAGAATCTCTTCTGCTTCTTCCTGCTCCGGGTTGTTGGCGGTGATTTTGATCTGGTTTTCGCTCACATACAGACGCACACCGCGGAACTTCTCATTAGAGAGGATGGCCGCACGCGCGAACGCCTGCTTGAGAATATCGCAGCCCGCTTCCAGCGTTTTGTCCGGGTTCTTCGGCAATACGCGGCGATAATCCGGGAAACGACCGTCAACCAGCTTCGAGGTGAAGACAAAATCACCCACGTGTGCGCGGATGTTGTTGCTGCCGATCTGCACGCGCAGCGGGGTTTCGCCGCCGTCGAGCATACGCATCAGTTCAATCACGCCTTTACGCGGCACGATCACCGAATGGTTTGGCAGTGAATCGCCAATCGGCATGGAGCAGACCGCCAGACGGTGTCCGTCGGTGGCGACGGTACGCAGCTCTTCCCCTTCGGTTTCGAACAGCATGCCGTTTAAGTAGTAGCGAACGTCCTGATGGGCCATGGAGAATTGCGTGGCTTCAATCAGACGCTTCATCGTTGCCTGCGGCAGGGTGAATTCAACTTCGCTCTGCCAGTCGTCCAGGTTTGGGAAGTCCGCAGCGGGCAGGGTGGAGAGCGAGAAACGACTGCGGCCAGAGCGCACCAGCATGCGGTCGCCCTCCAGCTGCACGGCGATTTCAGCGCCTTCCGGCAGGCCGCGGCAGATATCGAAGAATTTACGTGCCGGAACAGTGGTCGCGCCCGCGTTATGCGGCTGAGTCAGCGTAACGCGCGCGATCATTTCCATTTCCAGGTCCGTGCCGGTCAGCGACAGCGTACCGTCCGCGACCTGAAGCAGCAGGTTTCCAAGGATAGGCAGCGTTGGGCGACCACCTAATGGGCCACTCACCTGTTGCAGCGGTTTTAATAAATGTTCACGTTCAACGGTAAATTTCATAGCGTCACGATGATAGAGTTCTGATTAAATTGGAAAAATCTTCTTTTATGTCGTGGCTTTCTTCACGCAGCTGCTCAATCTTGCGGCAGGCGTGCAGCACGGTCGTGTGGTCACGGCCACCAAACGCATCGCCGATCTCCGGCAGACTGTGGTTGGTTAACTCTTTTGCCAGCGCCATCGCCATCTGACGCGGACGCGCCACCGATCGGGAACGACGTTTAGACAGCAAATCTGCCACTTTGATTTTGTAATACTCGGCCACCGTCTTCTGAATATTATCGATGGTGACGAGTTTTTCCTGCAAGGCCAGCAGATCGCGCAGCGCTTCACGCACGAAATCGATGGTGATAGCGCGGCCGGTAAAGTTGGCATTGGCGATGACGCGGTTCAGTGCCCCTTCCAGCTCGCGCACGTTGGAGCGCAGGCGCTTGGCAATAAAGAAGGCCACTTCGCCCGGCAGACGAATGTCGTTCTCGTCCGCTTTTTTCATCAGGATCGCGACGCGGGTTTCCAGCTCGGGCGGTTCGATCGCCACGGTCAGGCCCCAGCCGAAGCGGGATTTCAGACGATCTTCAACGCCGTTGATCTCTTTGGGATAACGATCCGAAGTCAAAATGATCTGCTGATTACCTTCCAGCAGTGCGTTGAAGGTGTGGAAAAACTCTTCCTGGGATCGTTCTTTATTGGCGAAGAACTGAATGTCATCGATAAGCAGGGCGTCAACGGAACGGTAGTAGCGTTTAAACTCTTCGATCGCATTGTTTTGCAGGGCTTTTACCATGTCCTGAACGAAGCGCTCGGAGTGCATATACACCACTTTCGCATTGGGCTTGCGCGCCACGATGCCGTTGCCGACAGCGTGCAGAAGGTGCGTTTTACCCAGACCCGTGCCGCCGTACAGAAACAGCGGGTTATAGGCGCCGCCAGGGTTGTCTGCTACCTGCCGTGCCGCAGCGCGCGCCAGCTGGTTTGATTTACCTTCAACGAAGTTATCAAACGTATGCTTCACGTTCACGTTAGAGCGGTAGGTCTGCTCGGCCGGTGCGGGAACATTGTCCCAGCCTGAACGGGTCGAAGGGAGAACGCGCGGTGCCGGTGCGGGAGTCACCTGAGCAGGTGCCGCAACATTCACGGTTTCGCGAACGGTTTGGGTAACCGGTTTTGTCCCCACTTCAAAGCGCAGTTGTGGGACATCTGAGCCGCAGAAATCATTCAGCAAGCCGTTGATGTTGTTCAGGTACTTATCTCTTACCCAATCGAGCACGAAACGGTTTGGCGCGTACAAAGCCAGCGTGTTATCGCTCAGTTCCGCCTGCAACGGGCGGATCCACATACTGAATTCTGTGGCTGGTAACTCATCCTGCAATCGGGCAAGACATTGCTGCCAAAGCGAAAGTGACACGGCGGACTCCACTCGAACAATAAAAGAAAACTATTGAATATTCATGATTGTTGACACACATCGACAAGACCCGATGTAGAAGGGTGATGTGTGAATTGCTGTCTGCAATTTTCCCCGATCGGGCCACTGGGATCCCGATCAGGACCGCGGATCATAGCGTAAACTGAGCCAGAGATCTTCTGTTTCTCACAGATTCTTCCCGATTTATCCACAGGATGATCCGAAACCGGGTAAGTGTAATCGATCCTGGCGTGGGACCCCACGATTTAGCCCGCATATTGGAAAATTTAATGAGCACAGATAATTTTCTGCTTAAATGATCTAACGAAGATCCGGGACGATCCTTGCGCTTTGTTGATGAGCCCGTATAATCCTCGACCCGGCGCGTGATGGTCATCTTCCTGCGTCGTCCGCTGCTCATTTTCCACACGAAAACGTGCGGAAATACGCGGGAAATAAGGAAAGAGAATTGACTCCGGAGTGTACAATTATTACAATCCGGCCTCTTTAATCACCCACGCTGAGGCGTTAGTCGTTCGATATTCGTTCGGGTATACGCGAAAGTCAGTGAATTTATTCAAGTTTAGGTAGAAATCGCCATGAAACGCACTTTTCAACCGTCTGTACTGAAGCGCAACCGTTCTCACGGCTTCCGTGCTCGTATGGCTACTAAAAATGGTCGTCAGGTTCTGGCACGTCGTCGTGCTAAAGGCCGTTCTCGTCTGACCGTTTCCAAGTAATAAAGCTAACCCCTGAGTGGTTAAGCTAGCATTTCCCAGGGAGTTACGTTTGTTAACTCCCACTCATTTCACTTTCGTCTTCCAGCAGCCACAACGGGCTGGCACGCCGCAAATCACCATCCTCGGCCGCCAAAATTCGCTGGGGCATCCCCGCATCGGTCTCACTGTCGCCAAGAAAAACGTTAAGCGTGCGCATGAACGCAACCGGATTAAACGTCTGACGCGTGAAAGCTTCCGTTTACGTCAACACGAACTGCCTTCTATGGATTTCGTGGTGGTGGCTAAAAAAGGGGTTGCCGACCTCGATAACCGTGCTCTCTCGGAAGCGTTGGAAAAATTATGGCGCCGCCATTGTCGCCTGGCTCGCGGGTCCTGATAGCCCTTATAAGGGTCTATCAGCGCCTGATTAGTCCGCTACTCGGGCCGCACTGCCGTTTCACACCGACGTGCTCAAGCTACGGAATTGAGGCCTTGCGCAGGTTTGGAGTGATAAAAGGCAGTTGGTTGACGGTGAAACGCGTATTAAAATGCCACCCTTTACACCCCGGTGGAGACGACCCCGTCCCCCCAGGACCATTTGATACCAGAGAACACTAACGATGGATTCGCAACGCAATCTTCTTATCATCGCTTTGTTGTTCGTGTCTTTCATGATCTGGCAGGCTTGGGAGCAGGATAAAAATCCTCAACCTCAGCAGCAGACCACGCAGACCACGACCACCGCAGCGGGTAGCGCCGCCGACCAGGGCGTACCGGCCAGTGGCCAGGGGAAACAGATTACGGTTAAGACCGATGTGCTTGAGCTGACTATCAACACCCGTGGTGGTGATGTTGAGCAGGCGCTGCTGTTGACCTACCCGAAAGAGCTGAAGTCTACTGAACCGTTCCAGTTACTGGAAACCACGCCTGAGTTTATCTACCAGGCTCAAAGCGGCCTGACCGGTCGTGATGGCCCGGATAACCCGGCTAACGGTGCGCGTCCGCTGTATAACGTCGACAGTGATACCTTTGTCCTGGCTGATGGTCAGAACGAAATCGCCATCCCGATGACCTATACTGACGCGGCAGGCAACACCTTCACCAAAACCTTCACCCTGAAACGCGGTGAATATGCGGTGAACGTGGGCTACAGCGTACAGAACGCCGGTGAAAAACCGCTGGAACTGTCGACCTTTGGTCAGCTGAAGCAGTCCATCAATCTGCCGTCTCACCGTGACACCGGAAGCAGCAACTTTGCGCTGCATACCTTCCGTGGCGCGGCGTACTCCACGCCAGATACCAAGTATGAGAAATACAAATTCGACACCATCGCCGATAACGAAAACCTGAACGTCAGTTCTAAAGGTGGCTGGGTAGCGATGCTGCAGCAGTATTTCGCGACGGCGTGGGTACCGAATAACGACGGGACCAACAACTTCTACACCGCGAACCTCGGCAACGGTATTGCAGCCATCGGCTACAAATCTCAGCCGGTTCTGGTTCAGCCGGGTCAAACCGGTAAGCTGGCAAGCACCCTGTGGGTCGGCCCGGAAATCCAGGACAAAATGGCTGCCGTGGCACCGCACCTGGATCTGACCGTCGATTACGGTTGGTTGTGGTTCATCTCTCAGCCGCTGTTTAAGCTGCTGAAGTTTATCCACAGCTTCCTGGGCAACTGGGGCTTCTCGATCATCGTTATCACCTTCATCGTTCGTGGCATCATGTACCCGCTGACTAAAGCGCAGTACACCTCCATGGCGAAGATGCGTATGCTGCAGCCGAAGATTGCGGCGATGCGTGAGCGTCTGGGCGATGACAAACAGCGTCAGAGCCAGGAGATGATGGCCCTGTACAAAGCAGAGAAAGTGAACCCGCTGGGCGGCTGCTTCCCGCTGCTGATTCAGATGCCAATCTTCCTTGCGCTGTACTACATGCTGATGGGTTCCGTTGAACTGCGCCACGCGCCGTTCGCTCTGTGGATCCATGACCTGTCTGCACAGGACCCGTACTACATCCTGCCGATCCTGATGGGCGTGACGATGTTCTTCATCCAGAAGATGTCGCCGACCACCGTGACCGACCCGATGCAGCAGAAGATCATGACCTTTATGCCGGTCATCTTCACCGTGTTCTTCCTGTGGTTCCCGTCAGGTCTGGTGCTGTACTATATCGTCAGCAACCTGGTGACCATCATCCAGCAGCAGCTGATTTACCGTGGTCTGGAAAAACGTGGCCTGCATAGCCGCGAAAAGAAAAAGTCCTGATTCGGTTGTAAGCCGGATAAGGCGAAGCCGCCATCCGGCAAACGGAACGAAAACAAAAGGCGGTCACATGACCGCCTTTTTTATTGCAACAAAATAGAGACCAACCATGAGCCATAACGACACTATCGTCGCCCAGGCAACCCCACCGGGACGCGGTGGTGTAGGCATTCTGCGTATCTCCGGCCTGAAGGCGCGTGAGGTAGCCGAAGCGGTGCTGGGTAAGCTGCCAAAGCCGCGCTACGCTGATTATCTGCCGTTTAAAGACAGTGACGGCACACCGCTGGATCAGGGCATTGCGCTGTGGTTCCCCGGCCCGAACTCCTTTACCGGGGAAGATGTGCTTGAGCTACAGGGCCACGGCGGCCCGGTGATCCTCGACCTGCTGTTAAAACGTATTCTGACCCTGCCCGGCCTGCGCATTGCGAAGCCGGGCGAGTTCTCCGAGCGCGCCTTTCTGAACGACAAGCTCGATCTGGCCCAGGCCGAGGCGATTGCCGACCTGATTGACGCCAGTTCTGAACAGGCGGCCCGCTCCGCGCTGAACTCCCTTCAGGGAGCGTTTTCCGCGCGCGTGAACCACCTTGTGGAAGCCCTGACGCACCTCAGGATCTACGTCGAAGCGGCCATCGACTTCCCGGATGAGGAGATCGACTTCCTCTCTGACGGCAAAATCGAAGCCCAGCTTAACGAGGTGATGAAGGATCTCGACGCGGTACGCGCCGAAGCGCGTCAGGGCAGCCTGCTGCGTGAAGGGATGAAGGTGGTCATCGCTGGACGCCCCAACGCCGGCAAATCGAGCTTGCTGAACGCCCTGGCGGGCCGTGAAGCGGCGATCGTCACCGACATCGCCGGCACCACGCGCGACGTGCTGCGCGAGCATATCCATATCGACGGAATGCCGCTGCACATCATCGATACGGCCGGTCTGCGCGACGCCAGCGATGAGGTCGAACGAATTGGTATCGAACGCGCCTGGCAGGAGATCGAGCAGGCCGACCGCGTGCTGTTTATGGTGGATGGCACCACCACCGACGCCGTTGACCCGGCGGATATCTGGCCGGACTTTATCGCCCGCCTGCCTGCCAAACTGCCGATCACCGTAGTGCGTAACAAAGCGGATGTTACCGGCGAAACGCTGGGCATCAGCGATGTAAATGGTCACTCACTTATTCGCCTGTCGGCGCGTACCGGCGAAGGCGTGGACGACCTGCGCAACCATCTCAAGCAGAGCATGGGCTTTGATACCAGCATGGAAGGCGGCTTCCTGGCACGTCGTCGTCACCTGCAGGCGCTGGAAGAGGCGGCCAATCACCTTGTTCAGGGTAAAGCGCAGCTGATCGGCGCGTGGGCAGGAGAACTGCTGGCGGAGGAGCTGCGTCTGGCGCAGCAGAACCTGAGCGAGATCACCGGGGAGTTCACGTCGGACGATCTGCTGGGAAGGATTTTCTCGAGCTTCTGTATTGGTAAGTAACTCTCGCTAACTAATGGTGATTTCCTCTCAGGAAATCACCATTGTCCAAATGGCAACTCGCCTAAATCTCTTTCAACCCCTATTCTGCTTGCCTGTGTTTAGGGGGGGTTTATGGCACGTTTTCTGTTTTGTAGCTTCGCGCTGATTCTGCTTTATCCGTCGGGTATCGATATGTATCTGGTGGGGCTGCCGCACATCGCTCGCGATCTGAATGCCAGCGAAGCGCAGCTGCATATTGCGTTTTCGGCCTACCTGGCGGGGATGGCGTCGTCAATGGTGTTTGCCGGGCGCATCGCTGATAAAGCAGGTCGTCAGCCCGTCGCCATTACAGGCGCGGTGATTTTTGCGCTGGCTTCTGTGCTGTGTTCACTGGCTCAGGACAGCACGCTGTTCCTTACGGGTCGCTTTATTCAGGGCATTGGCGCAGGCGGCTGCTACGTGGTGGCCTTTGCAATTTTGCGCGACACCTTAAGCGCCCAGCGCCGCGCCAGGGTACTTTCCATGATGAACGGGATCACCTGCATCATCCCGGTGCTGGCACCGGTGGTGGGTTACCTGATCATGCTGAAATTTCCGTGGCAGAGCCTTTTCTGGACGATGGCGACCATGGGGGCGCTGGTCTTTATCCTGTCGATCGCCGTGCTGAAAGAGACGCATCCCGGCGCGCAGAAGGCAGGACATACCGCGACGATTCACCCGTCAGAGAAACTGCTGAACCGCTTTTTCCTCAGTCGCCTGGCGATAACGACGTTAAGCGTGGCGGTGATCCTCACCTATGTAAACGTTTCCCCGGTATTGCTGATGGAGATCATGGGCTTCGAGCGCGGTGAATATTCGGTTGTGATGGCGCTGAACGCGGTGGTCAGCATGACCGTCTCTTTCTCGATGCCTTTCGCCCTTAATATCTTCCGCCAGCGCACGCTGATGCTGACCTCTCAGGTCGTATTCCTCGTGGCGGGTGTGATCCTGGCGACCACCAGCTTACCCGCGATGATGCTGGTAGGCATTACGCTGATTTGTGCCGGCTTCTCCACCGGCTTTGGCGTGGCGATGAGCCAGGCGCTCGGTCCGTTCTCGCTGCGGGCCGGGGTGGCAAGCTCGGTGCTGGGCATTGCGCAGGTCTGCGGGTCGTCGCTGTGGATTTGGCTGGCGGCCATCATGGGGCTGAACGCACTGAATATGCTGATCGGGGTACTGATTGGCTGTAGCATACTGTGCATTATCTTACTTTTAGCGACCCGGCCCGCAGCGCATTATGAAGAAGCCCCTCAGCAGTCTCGATCTTAACCTGTTGTTGTGCCTGCAGCTTTTGTTGCAGGAGCGCAGCGTCACCAAGGCCGCAAAACGGATGAACGTGACGCCGTCGGCGGTGAGTAAATCGCTGGCGAAGCTGCGCGACTGGTTCGACGATCCGCTGTTCGTCAAAACCCCGCTGGGGCTGCTGCCCACGCCGCTGACCGTGAGCCTCGAGCAGGATCTGGCCGACTGGATGCAAATAGGCAACCAGATCCTCGATAAGTTTCATCACGACACGCCCGGCGGCCTGACGTTTGAACTGGCGGCGGAAACGCCGCTGATGCTGATCCGGCTTAACGAGCTGCTGGCGCAGGTCAATCAGCGCTATCCCCAGGCCACGGTGAAGATGCGTCACTGGGATTACGACTCGCTGGACGCCATTACGCGCGGGGAAGTGGATCTGGGCTTTACCGGGCGGGAAACGCACCCGCGCTCACGCGAACTGCTGAAGCTGATGCCGTGGTTTATCGATTACGAAATTCTGTTCAGCGATCGTCCGTGCGTCTATCTGCGGGACGATCATCCCGCGCTGGAGGAGGAGTGGAACCTGGAGACGTTCCTGCGCTACCCACATATCAGCATTTTTTGGGAGCGCAGCGATACCTGGGCGCTGGACGAAGTGCTGCGCGAAATAGGCCGCGAGCGCAATATCGCCATGTGCTTGCCCGGGTTCGAACAGTCGATGTTTATGGCGGCACAGCCCGGCCATAACTACATCGCCACCGCACCGCATTATTGCCATCACTATAATCAGTACCACCAGCGCAAGCTGGTGAAGCTCCCCATTCCCGTTGATGACGCACAGGCAGAAAAGCTCACCGTGCCCTTCACTCTCATCTGGCATAAACGCAACAGCCACAACCCCAAAATCCTCTGGCTGCGCGAAACCATTAAAGCGCTTTATGGCGCTCCTCTGCGCTAAACGTCCCGATTTTGCCTAAGTAAATGTAAAGTTCGGTCCTAAGGCTTTTCTTAAAGCCATTTACTGATTAAAAGAAAGGCTAAGTTGAGCGATAATGATGTAACCGTTTAACCGACTACGACCATTATCAAGGAGCGAAAAATGGCTACGCATTTTGCACGTGGGACACTGACAGAAGGACGGCTTGTTTCGGCCCGCCTGTCGTCAGCGTGTCACCGTGAAGCACTGAAATTGCCGGAACATCGCAGGACGCGATATTTGGCCTCCAGAGCGCTTCTCGCAGAGCTGATGTTTATGCTGTACGGCACCATCGAACTGCCCGATATGATCACCCAACCCGAAGGCCGACCGGTCTTTGCTGACCCCGATCTCCCTCGTTTCTCCATCGCCTATGCGGGCAACATTATCGGCCTTGCGCTCACCACCGAAGGTGACTGCGGGCTGGATCTGGAGCTTCAGCGTGCCACGCGCGGTTTTCACGTTATTAACCCGCATGAGGATTACCCGCTCTCCAGCAATGAAAAGCTGTGGATCCGAAACCAAAACGATCCCATTGAGGCCAAATCCCAGCTCATCACTCTGCGTCAGAGCATCCGCAAGCTGTGTGGCTGTGCGTCTGATGATGCCAGCCTGCTGCAGCTTCTGCCTGGCTCAGGACGGCTGCGTGCGGCGAAAGCCACGCGGGTCGAAGCGCTCAGCGACGCAGAAGATGTGCTGATCTGGTCCATCGCCGTCACGCCAGCGATTGAACGGCTGAAAATCTGGGAATTTGATAGTTTACGCGGGTGGCACTGCCTTCCGGATGTGCCCGATCGCGCCAACGAACCCGCGGCGCGTCTGATGAGATTAACCAGTTTACCGGCAGAAAAAGCATTTACCCTTAGCTGATCCATTCAGGGTCATCATGATGAAACAGGAGTAATCATGTCTGATACGTTGAAAGTTGTTACGTTACTGGGAAGCCTGCGCAAAGGTTCATTTAACGGCATGGTTGCCCGCACGCTGCCGCAACTGGCACCGGCGGGGATGGATATCACCGCCCTGCCTTCTATTGGCGACATCCCGCTCTACGACGCCGACGTGCAACAGGAAGAGGGTTTCCCGCAGAGCGTTGAGGCGCTGGCAGAGCAGATCCGCCAGGCCGACGGCGTCGTCATCGTTACGCCTGAATACAACTACTCGGTTCCCGGTGGCCTGAAGAACGCCATCGACTGGCTCTCTCGTTTACCGGAGCAACCGCTCGCGGGTAAACCGGTGCTGATTCAGACCAGCTCAATGGGCGCCATTGGCGGCGCGCGCTGCCAGTATCATCTGCGTCAGATCCTGGTGTTCCTGGATGCAATGGTGATGAACAAGCCGGAATTTATGGGTGGCGTGATTCAGAACAAGGTCGACCCGCAGACGGGTGAAGTGGTGGATCAGAGCACGCGTGACCATCTGTCTGGTCAGCTGACCGCGTTTGGGGATTATATTAAGCGGGTGAAAGCCTGATAAAAAAGCCCGGTGGCGCTTTGCTTACCGGGCCTACACTCGTCAGTAGGTCAGGTAAGCAAAGCGCCACCTGACAACACAAACCGCACCTTAGTGCGCGTCAATAAACACAATCTTCAGCACAAACAGCAGCGCCACGACGATCACGCATGGGCTGAGTTCGCGCAGGCGGCCGGTCCCGATCTTCATTACGCAGTAAGAGATAAAGCCCAGCGCGATACCTTCGGTAATCGAGAAGCTGAACGGCATCATCACCGCGGTAATAAACGCTGGCACCGCTTCGGTCAAATCGTCCCACTTCACGCGCGCCAGGCTGGACGTCATCAGCACGCCAACATAAATCAGCGCGCCGGCTGCCGCATACGGAGGCACCATGCCCGCCAGCGGAGAGAGGAAGATCACCAGCAGGAACAGCAGGCCGACGACAACCGCCGTCAGGCCGGTACGGCCGCCCACGGAGACGCCGGAAGAGGATTCAATGTAAGCGGTAACAGACGAGGTGCCGATGAAAGAGCCGGCGACGGAGGAGACGCTGTCCACAAATAGCGCCTGCTTCATACGCGGGAACTTGCCTTTCTCATCCGCCAGACCCGCTTTGTCGGTCACGCCGATCAGCGTTCCGGAGGAGTCGAACAGGTTTACCAGCATGAACGAGAAAATCACGCCTGCCAGACCGAGGTTCAGCGAACCGGCCAGGTCTACGTGACCAATCACGGTCGACACGCTCGGCGGCGCAGAGACGATGCCGCTGTAGTGAACGTCACCCAGCATCCAGCCCAGCAGAGTAGTGACGATAATCGATACCAGCACCGCAGCGTGAATGTTGCGCGACGCCAGAATGGCGATGATAAAGAAGCCGAGCACGCCCAGCAGCACGCTGTGGGAGGTCAGGTTGCCAATGCTCACCAGGGTTTCCGGGTTCGCCACGATCACACCGGCGTTTTTCAGCCCCATCATGCCGATGAACAGGCCGATACCGCTGGTGATGCCCACGCGCAGGCTCACCGGGATATTCGCAATCATCCAGTAGCGCACGCGGAAAATGGTCAGCAGCAGCAGGCCAATCGCGCCCCAGAAGATGGCGCCCATACCAACCTGCCACGGCAGCCCCATCGCCTGAACTACCACGAACGCGAAGAACGCATTCAGGCCCATTGCCGGTGCCAGTGCGACCGGCAGGTTAGCGAACACGCCCATCAGAATGCTGCCAAGCGCAGCGATCAGGCAGGTCGTCACGAAGACGGCGCTGGTATCCATGCCAGCCACGCCCAGAATTTGCGGGTTAACAAAAACGATATAGACCATCGTCAGGAAGGTAGTAAAACCGGCGATCACTTCGGTGCGTGCCGTTGTGCCGTGCTCGCGCAGTTTAAACACGCGCTCAAGCAGACCCTGACCAGATGTCTGGGTAGTGTGTTGTTGACTCATCATCAATTTCCGAACAAGGAGGGAAAATTCGTCGCTATCCTATACCAAAATGCGACAATAAGGGCGGTTACGGGATACTTTTTTTCATTGATTTTGCTTATACGGCAACGATTGCGTCTCGTAAATCTGCAGCACGTAAACGTTAAACTTGTTAAAAGGGAAAGGCATGTCCGGAATTGAAGCGGTATTTTTCGACTGCGACGGTACGCTGGTCGACAGTGAGGTCATTTGTTCCCGCGCGTATGTCGCCATGTTCCAGGAATTTGGCATTACGCTCGATCTCGACGAAGTGTTCAAACGCTTTAAGGGCGTCAAGCTCTACGAGATCATCGACATCATTAACGCAGAGCACGGCACGGATCTGGCGAAAGCGGATCTGGAGCCGGTGTACCGCGCCGAGGTCGCACGCCTGTTCGACTCAGAGCTGGAGGTTATTCCCGGCGCGAATGCGCTGCTGGATGCGATGACGGTGCCCATCTGCGTGGTCTCCAACGGACCGGTCAGCAAAATGCAGCATTCGCTCGGCAAGCTGGAGATGGTGCATCACTTCCCGGAAAAATTGTTCAGCGGCTACGATATCCAGCGCTGGAAGCCCGATCCGGCCCTGATGTTCCATGCGGCAAAGGCGATGAATGTGAACGTGGAGAACTGCATTCTGGTGGATGATTCCTCTGCAGGGGCGCAGTCGGGGATTGATGCAGGAATGGAGGTGTTTTACTTCTGTGCCGATCCGCACAACAAGCCGATCGATCATCCGAAAGTGACGACCTTTACCGACCTGGCGCAGCTGCCAGCGTTGTGGAAGGCTCGCGGGTGGGATATTACGCGTTAGTTTTCCCCCTCACCCCGGCCCTCTCCCTAAGGGAGAGGGAGAAAACCAACTTGTCCCCTCTCCCTTAGGGAGAGGGTTAGGGTGAGGGTAAAAGTCACTCTTTCGGATCTTTCCCCGCCAGCAGCTTGTCCAGCTCGTCGCCGCCCACGTGACGGAAATCCTGACCTTTCACGAAGTAGAAGATGTATTCACAAATGTTCTGGCAGCGGTCGCCGATACGCTCGATGGAGCGTGCGCAGAACAGGGCGGTCAGTACGCTTGGGATCGTCCGCGAATCTTCCATCATGTAGGTCATCAGCTGGCGCACGATGCCTTCGTACTCCTGGTCGACTTTCTTGTCTTCACGGTAGATACGCACCGCTTCGTCCAGATCCATACGCGCAAAGGCATCCAGCACGTCGTGCAGCATCTGCACGGTGTGGCGGCCCAGCGACTCCAGGCTTACCAGCAGCGGCTGGTGCTGCTGGGAGAATTTCTCCAGCGCGGTACGGCAGATTTTATCGGCCACGTCGCCAATACGTTCCAGCTCGGCGATGGTTTTGATGATCGCCATCACCAGACGCAGGTCGCTCGCCGTTGGCTGGCGCTTGGCAATAATGCGCACGCAGGCCTCGTCGATGGCCACTTCCATCATGTTGACGTTCTGATCGCCGGCGATAACGCGCTTCGCCAGCTCGCTGTCCTGGTTGTGCATGGCAGTGATCGCATCAGAAAGCTGCTGCTCCACCATGCCACCCATGGTCATCACCTGGGTGCGGATGCTTTCCAGCTCTGCGTTGAACTGGCCGGAAATGTGTTTATTAAGATTGAGGTTGTCCATGGTTCACTCCAAATCAACCGTAGCGGCCAGTAATATAATCTTCAGTTTGTTTCTTCGCGGGGCGGGTGAACAGCGCATCCGTATCGCTAAACTCAATCAGCTCGCCCAGGTACATAAACGCCGTGTGATCGGAGCAACGCGCAGCCTGCTGCATGTTGTGGGTCACGATAACCACGGTGTAATCCTGCTTCAGCTCGGTGATCAGCTCTTCAATGCGGCCCGTGGAGATAGGGTCCAGCGCGGAACACGGCTCATCAAGCAGCAGCACTTCCGGGCGGATGGCAATGCCGCGCGCAATGCACAGACGCTGCTGCTGACCGCCGGAGAGAGAGTAACCGCTCTGGTGTAACTTATCTTTGGTTTCGTTCCACAATGCGGCTTTGGTCAAGGCCCACTGCACGCGCTCGTCCATATCGGCACGGGAGAGCTTTTCGAACAGGCGCACGCCAAACGCAATGTTGTCATAAATCGACATTGGGAACGGCGTCGGTTTCTGGAACACCATGCCCACTTTCGCGCGCAGCAGGGCGATATCCTGGGCGTGGGTCAAAATGTTTTCCCCGTCCAGGATGATTTCACCTTCGGCGCGCTGCTCCGGATAGAGCGAATACATCTTGTTAAAGGTACGCAGCAGGGTAGATTTACCGCAGCCGGACGGACCGATGAATGCCGTGACCTGGTTCTTCGCGATATCCAGGTTGATGTTCTTCAGGGCATGGAATTTGCCGTAGTAGAAGTTCAAATCACGAACCTGAATCTTACCCGGGGCAGTATCAACCATACTCATTGACTCATTTCCTCATTCGGCGCCGCCATGTGCCGCGCCGTAAAAATTTAACCGTGTTTCTTCTTCGCGAAAATGACGCGCGCCAGAATGTTCAGCAACAGTACGCAAAGGGTGATGATCAGCACCCCGGCCCACGCCAGCTGCTGCCATTCCGCGAATGGGCTCATCGCAAATTTAAAGATCGTCACCGGCAGGTTGGCGATCGGCTGCATCATGTCCGTGCTCCAGAACTGGTTCGAGAGCGACGTAAACAGCAGCGGTGCCGTTTCCCCGGCGATACGTGCCACCGCCAGCAGGATACCGGTCATGATCCCGGAGATAGACGCTTTGAGCGTAATCGCGGAGATCATCTTCCATTTCGGCGTCCCCAGTGCGTAAGCCGCTTCGCGCAGGCTATCCGGCACCAGTTTCAGCATGTTCTCGGTAGTGCGGATGACGATGGGCACCTGCAGCAGCGCCAGCGCAATCACGCCTGCCCAGCCGGAGAAGTGCTCCATCTGCGCCACCACAACGGTGTAAACGAACAGACCAACGACGATAGACGGCGCAGACAGCAGGATGTCATTGATGAAGCGAATGACTTCAGCCAGCCAGGATTTCCGGCCATACTCCGCCAGATAAATCCCCGCCATGATGCCCAGCGGTGTCCCAAAGACCGTCGCCCAGAGGATCAGCAGGCCGCTGCCCGCAAGGGCGTTTGCCAGACCACCGCCCGCCGTATTGGGCGGCGGCGTCATTTCGGTGAACAA
Source organism: Enterobacter sp. V87_3 (assembly GCF_029967835.1). Lineage (NCBI taxonomy): Bacteria > Pseudomonadati > Pseudomonadota > Gammaproteobacteria > Enterobacterales > Enterobacteriaceae > Enterobacter > Enterobacter sp. V87_3. Next base: position 243,404 of record NZ_JASCAM010000025.1, read on the forward strand.
TGCCAGAGACATGCCGTCGATGCCGCGGGTAATGGTCGACATCAGGATCCAGATCAGCCAGAACAGGCCGAACGCCATCGTCGCCATGGAGAGCGTCAGCGCAATGCGGTTTTTGAAGCGGCGCTTCGCCTGCATTTTGCGGCGGGATTCTGCCAGCGCTGGGCTGCTTTGCATTTCGAGCGTTGCCATTAGCGTGCCCCCTCATTTTTAGCGAGACGCATAATCATCAGCTTGGAAATCGCCAGAACGATGAAGGTGATAACAAACAGGATCAGCCCCAGCTCCATCAGCGCCGCCACATGCAGCCCGGATTCTGCTTCGGCGAATTCGTTTGCCAGCGCAGAGGTAATGCTGTTACCCGGCATGAACAGCGATACGCTGTCGAGCTGGTAGGTGTTACCGATAATAAAGGTGACCGCCATGGTTTCACCCAGCGCGCGGCCCAGGCCCAGCATAATGCCGCCGATGACACCATTTTTGGTGAACGGAAGAACGATGCGCCAGATGACTTCCCAGGTGGTGCAGCCGATGCCGTAGGCCGACTCTTTCATCATCACCGGGGTTTGCTCGAAGACATCGCGCATCACCGCCGCAATGTACGGAATAATCATGATGGCGAGGATCACGCCTGCCGCCAGAATACCGATACCAAATGCCGGGCCAGCGAACAGGGCACCAACAAACGGGATGGTGGAGAGAACGTTGCCGACCGGCTCCTGGAAGTAGGTCGCGAACAGCGGCGCAAAGATAAACAGGCCCCACATGCCGTACACGATACTGGGGATCGCGGCCAGCAGTTCAATGGCGATGCCCAGCGGGCGACGCAGCCAGCCTGGCGCCAGCTCCGTCAGGAACAGGGCGATACCAAAGCTCACCGGAACCGCAATCAGCAGGGCGATAAACGAGGTCACCAGCGTGCCGTAAATCGGCACCAGCGCACCGTAGATATCGTTTGGCGCATCCCACTCTTTGGTCCACAGGAAGGAGAAACCGAATTTCTGGATGCTCGGCCATGAGGAGAAAATCAGAGACACGATAATGCCGCCCAGCAGCAATAGCACAATCAGCGCAGCCAGTCTGACCAGCGCGCTGAAAATCATGTCACCTTTTTTACCCGGAGGGTTAAATACAGGCTTGGTTGCAGCCATAAATTACTCTTCTGTTTGAAACGTCTTACGAATATGCCCGGTGGCGCTAACGCTTACCGGGCCTACAGGTGGAGCCGTAGGACGGGATAGCGTTAGCGCCACCCGCCATCTTCGTCAAAAATATCCTGTTAGTACAGCGCTTTACCGCTGCTGTCTTTTACGTTGGTTTTCCATGCAGCACGAATCTGCTCAACCACGCTGTCCGGCAGGCTGGCGTAATCCAGATCGTTCGCCTGTTTGCCGCCGTTTTTGTATGCCCAGTCGAAGAACTTCAGCACTTCAGCACCCTGCTCAGGTTTCTTCTGCTCTTTGTGGACCAGAATGAAGGTGGTAGAGGTGATTGGCCAGGCGTCATCGCCTTTCTGGTTCGTCAGATCCTGAGCAAAGGATTTGCTCCAGTCAGCGCCTTTCGCGGCGTTAGCGAAGTTCTCTTCGGTCGGGCTAACCGGTTTGCCGTCCGCAGAGATCAGTTTGGTATAGGCCAGGTTGTTCTGCTTCGCGTAAGCGTACTCTACGTAACCGATGGAGCCCGGCAGACGCTGGACGAACGCGGCGATACCGTCGTTACCTTTGCCGCCCAGACCCGTTGGCCAGTTAACGGTAGAGCCAGAACCGACTTTCGATTTCCACTCTTCGTTCACTTTCGCCAGGTAGCTGGTGAAGACGAAGGAGGTACCGGAACCGTCAGCACGACGCACCACGGCGATGTTCTGCGAAGGCAGTTTTACGCCCGGGTTCAGTTTGGTGATGGCTTCGTCATCCCATTTTTTGATTTTGCCGAGGTAGATATCACCCAGGGTTTTACCGTCCAGCACCAGCTCGCCAGACTTCAGTCCCGGGATATTCACCGCCAGCACCACGCCGCCAATCACGGTAGGGAACTGGAACAGGCCTTCCTGCGCCAGCTTGTCATCAGACAGCGGAGCGTCAGACGCGCCGAAATCGACGGTGTTTGCGGTAATTTGTTTTACGCCACCGGAGGAGCCGATACCCTGATAGTTAACCTTGTTGCCGGTTTCTTTCTGGTAGGTATCCGCCCATTTGGCATACACCGGCGCTGGGAAGGTTGCACCCGCGCCTGTCAGGCTTGCTGCTGCAAAGGCAGAGAAAGCGCTCAGAGATAAGGTCGCGGCGACAACAGTTGCGACAGTGGTACGCATAACTTTCATAATGTCTCCTGCAAGGATTTCGTAAATCATTGTTTAAGTGGCTACGATGAGCAAAATAGGACAAACAGGTGACAGATAAATGTACGAAATATGACAGTTTTATGACAATGGAAAGCACGTGTTTAACCTGATGAAAAATAACAGTATTAATTCATGGCGCGGTCATTTTTTTGTCATATTTTTTTGAGAGACGGTAACGCTGAGAGGGCAAATATGACAACGGCTGTCATAAACAGCCGTTGAGACATCAGTTGATGATTTCTATCGTGAGCGTCGCCGTTGCGGAGAAAGGCCCCGGCTGAGGTTTGGCCCCGGTGGCGCTGGCTGGCGCACCTGAAAAAGTGAGCGTGCCCTGCATATCACCCAGTGTCTCGGGGGATTGTGTCGTTTCAGCCGCAAGTGCCCCGCCGTTAACGTTCACTTCCTTGTCCCGCTTATCGTAAATCTTAATGCCGACGTCCGGATTATTTGTCGCAACCATGGTGCCATCCGGGCTTGAGCCAGAGGCCTGTATCGTGGCCCCGAGTAGGTCGAGAGTAAACATATTTGAGCATTTAATATTAACCTGCCGCGTGATCTTATGCCGCTTCAACGCCTCGCCTTTTACAGAGGGAAACTCGGAGGCGAGGATTTTTTTGAAATCAAACATAATCGTCTGGCCTTCGTCTATTTCACAGGTTTGCGGAACCGTTAACGACCCCTCAACGATCACGTCAGAAATCACTTCATGCGAAACGGTAACAGGATCGATGGTGGCATAGATATTAGCCATAACCGTTCTCGGTATATTGACGACGCCCGTAAAATGCCTTTTGACGTATAAATAGATAATACCCGAGCCGCCGCTGTAAAAGGTGGTGGCTGAACTGATGCCGTCATGGCATCCGTAGTGCCCCCCCGTGTCATTAGGCATATGATCGAAGGGCACTGACACGTAGCCTTTTCCAAGAACGTAAACAATCAGGCCAATATCAAGCTGGGCGTTGAGATCGTAAAAATGCACGTTTCGTCTAACGGCAGTAGGCTTTAAGGAAGGATTAACGATACTGGTGATATAGGCATATTTATAGGTCTCGTCTTTTCCCGTCAGACAGTAGCACGTGCCTTTAAATGACAGTGTCCCGTTATCGATCATGATGTCTTCGAACATTCCGACAGAACTTGCCGTCCAACTGAGTTGTTTATTGAACTGGAAATTATTGTGGTAAACGCCGTTATCCGGCACGCAGTACCCCGTCGGCGCGGACCGCGCAAAAAAAGCGGCAAAAAAAAGGGCTAAAAGCCAGAAGCGTGATTTCATTTTTATCCTTTATCGACAAATGACGGGAAGCTGGACAAGCCCAAAATCGGGTTGCTGGTGGATGACGTAATCGGCCCGGCAGATCTTGCCGTCGCTCAGGGTGAGGGTGAACTGACCGGTTTCCGGCATCCCTGCAAGGTAGAGTTCACCCCCATCGCCCACGATGCCCGTCACGCTGCCGGTAGGTAGCGTTGCGGTGCCCATCGCACCGAAGGGGGCTGGTTTGCCACTGGCCAGCGCAACGTTAAACAAAACCCGGTAGCCGATGTGCGTGACAAATTCAGCCTTAACCACCGCGCCGCGCGTGGGCACAAGCTGCTGTACGCTTTTCTCAAGCTCGATATTGCCGGACGTGAAGTCATTATTGCCAAGCGCGATACGGTTTTCGTCGTAAGGCGATAGCTGCGTTTTAACGGTATAACCGCGCCAGTCGGTCGCTACTCCATTTTCGTTATCAACAGACAGCCCGGCCGCTCCCGGCGCTTTTATCAGCGCCACGGTTTCGCCCATCTCCTGGGAGAAGGTGATCCCCTCAGAGTGGACCAGCACGCCGCCGCTGACACCGTAGTTCACGCTTTGGCTTTCATCGCTCCAGGCATAGTTTGCCTTCATAGAACCATACGAAGCATCCCAGTTCAGGCCAGCGTTTCCGCCTGCGTTAGCGTTGTTTTCGTAATATGACTGCTGCAGGTTCCAGCTCAGGTTGTTATCTTCGAGCACGTTGCCGTTTAGCCCCACCTGGTGGGACGGGCTGCTGTGGCCGCTGTGAGCGTAGCTGTAGTTGGCGTAACTGTGCGGCAACCAGTCTGATAAGGGCAACGAGACGGAGAGCATAATCACATGCTCGCTTTCATCCTCATGCTGCCACTCTCCCACGCTGCTGCCCGCCGTATCGGTGTAGTTCCATGACAGGTTCCACATAATTTGCCGCCAGCTGTTGCTGTAGCCCACCTGAATCAGGCGCTCAACGTCATCCGTTTGCCAGTATTGCTCCCGGCTCAGCGTCAGATAAATGTTGCCGTAACCTTCCGTAAACGGCTGGGTCCAGGTGCCTTCAAGCCGTCTGCGACGGTTGCCCGTTTGCCAGAAACTGTCGCTGTCGCCGTTACGCGAAGCCCATTCATCCAGCGTATAGAAGCCTTCCGTCGAATAGCGATAGCCAACGATACGCAGGCTGGTATTACTGACATCAAAGGTTTTGGAGTACAGAAAACGCCAGGATTGCCCCTGCGTTTGGTCGTCGGAAAAGCGTGAGTCAGCGTGGGTCACATCGATCGACACCGCGCCGATGTCGCCCAAATCTTTACCGAGGCCCGCCGCAAAGGCGGAATAGTCTTCCGCCAGCTGGGTTCCGCCGTAGAGCGTCATCCCCCAGGGCATACCGCGCAGCATCTGCGCCTGCATGACGTCAGGTGAAAAACGATTATCGTTGCGATACTCGCCGACGCTGATATCCACATCCGTTTGGCCTTCGCGACGCAATATCGCCAGGGAAGCGTAAGGCTGCACAAAATGTTGTTCGCTGCCGTCTTCCTCTTTGATGGTGACGTCGAGGTCGCCGCCGCTGGAGGTAGTATTGAGATCGGTCAGCGCAAACGGCCCCTGCGGCACTGCCGACTGGTAAATCATGTATCCATTCTGGCGGATCGTCACCACGGCGTTCGATTTCGCCACGCCGCGAACGATGGGGGCAAACCCATTCATGCTGTCTGGCAGCATGTCGTTATCCGTATAAAGACGCACGCCACGGATCTGCGCGCTGTCAAAGAGGTCGTTCGCGGTCCAGGTGTCGCCTACCATAAACTGGCTGCGCAACGGTGCGATATCATGCTGTAAGTAAGTGCTTACTGAATGATAACTTCCGTGGCTGTTAACGGCATTGAGTGCACTGTAGTTGCGAAGCCGCCAGCCTCCCAGATTGATGCCGCTGCGCAGGTTAAGGTAGTAGAGATCGTCGCTGTTATAGTCTGACTTCAGGGTCTGCATGGTGGAAAAGTCATAGTTGAGCATCAGTGCATTGATGCCCTGATCCCAGCGCGACGGTGAAATGGCATCCCGAACCGACGCATCAAGATAGATTTGTGGCACAGAGACGTTAAGCGCCAGCTTTTCACCGTCGAATATCCATGCCGACCCCGGCAGCTCGGGGACGGCTTCACAGCGTTCGGCGTTGACGCGATCTAATGCTTTGATTGCGTCAACCTTCACCCCGAACCCGCTCAGCGTATTTTTTAAATCCGTGAAGCAAGGCGCAAGATCGCTCTGTTCATCTTTTCGCGAAAAAAGCACCTCGCGGCGCTCGACGAAGCGGTCGTTGACATAGATATCGACTTTATATGTCCCCTCAGGAAGCGTGTGGGGGCGGTCAAACTGGCTAATGTCGATATCAACGGGCTGATCCAACTCCAGCAAACGGGTATTGAATAAGGCCTCTTTGGCAGAAACCAGATGCGGATAGCCCGCCCACACGGCGATAAGCGGTAAAAAAGACAAACGAGAAAGCTTCAACGTATACCGTCCCATCTGCATTAAAGAGGTTGTCTGATAGCGTCGCTGATTGCGCCATAATCACTGATACAGTGCCATGTGAGGGTCTTTCCCAATGCGTCTGCGGGTAAGGCTATCTGTAGCGTGTCGAACGGTTTAATCATTGCCAGCTCAAGCGGTTTACCATCCACCGCAACGTCAATCACATTGATATGGATCGGCGTAGGATTGGTCACCACCAGCATTTTTCCCTGTCGCTGCCATTTCACTTTTTGGCTTGCCGTCTCCGGTTTTTCATTAATGCCTGCAGGCCGCCAGAAAAGTTTGATCCGGGTTTTAATGGCTATCTCAAGTTTGCTGCCTTCTTTATCGGGCGACGGGGGTATATTTTTTACGTTTAGCCAAAACACCGACTCCCGATCGGACGGTAATTCACCTTTGGTTTTGATAATGCGTAATACGCGCTCTTGCTTTGGCTCAAGACGAGAAACAGGAGGAATCACGGTAAACGGCGGTTTATCCTTACCTTGTCCGGTAAAAGGCTCAATCCACGTCTGAAGCAGATAAGGGATCGCAGCATCTTTATTGAGCACTGAAAGCGTGGTGTCAGCGCTCTCGCCTTTAAAGATAACCCGAGTGCCGCCGATAATTATCCCAGACCAGCACGGTGAAATACCAAAAGATAAAAACAGAGAGAGAATTAATATTATACGGCGCCCACGCATGTTACATCCTATATCAGGCCTGGCAGTTTTTTAGATGCAGTGGCCCAACCTTGCCAGGCCTGTTTACATTACAAACAAAGAAGAAAAAGATTAATTGCTGTAGCTGATCGTGAATTCAGAATCCGCGTTAGCTAAACCTGCCGTAACGGTAGATGAAGTTGCGATATAGCGAGCCATAAACGGCAGAGAAGCCGAGCCTTCAGCGCTAATATCCGCCGTTTTAGACTGGTTATACAGCTTCAGCAGGCTGTTGTCGGCGCGGTTATAAATCGCAATCGCCACACCCGCTGCGCCGCCGTTGTTCAGCTTCAGGTAACCGTCACCGTCTTCAGTGCCGTCAAAGCGCGCATTGGCTTTTTTGTAGGTTTGCGGACAATTGACCAGGTCGATCTGGAATGCCTGAACGGAAGCCGTAGAGCCAACGTCGGTAAAGGTCGATTTATTTACCTTACCCAAATCGACGTTCTGATCTTTGGTTCCCGTTGAGACTTCGCACGTGCTTTCAATAATCTCGCCGGTAAAATGTACAATCCCATTTGACGCAAACGCCTGCGACGTCAGTAATAAAGAGGAAACAAGTAACGCTCGCTTAAAAATATGTCCATTCATTACAATACCATCCATTATAAATAAAGATATATTATTTCCATGACAAATAATGTCAAAATGTTGAAGCGCGTGTATTAAACGCCTTAAAAAATAAAATAACAAGCAGAAATAATATTTTGATAATTACCAAGGGGCAAATAATGGAATATTTTCAGGCGAGGCTTTGGCTAAATATAATATTATTTAGCGGTATATCAGGGCGGGCATAATACAGTTATCCTTTAACTTTTATTTATACAGAGATCTACTTTCAGAATATATTTATATATTGATCAATAAATAGCCCCGTAATCATAGATTTACGAGGCTATTACATTTCAATATATTGAATTATTCAACGGTAACCGATTTTGCCAAATTGCGCGGCTGGTCAACGTCAGTGCCTTTGATCAGCGCAACGTGATAGGCCAGAAGCTGCAGCGGAACGGTGTAGAAGATTGGGGCAATAACCTCTTCCACATGCGGCATGTCGATGATGTGCATATTGTCGCTGCTGGTGAAACCGGCATCTTTATCAGCGAAAACGTACAGGACGCCGCCACGGGCGCGTACTTCTTCGATGTTCGATTTCAGTTTTTCCAGCAATTCGTTGTTAGGTGCCACAACGATAACCGGCATATCCGCGTCAATCAGCGCCAGCGGGCCGTGTTTCAGCTCGCCCGCCGCGTAGGCTTCCGCATGGATATAAGAGATCTCTTTCAGCTTCAGCGCGCCTTCGAGCGCGATCGGATACTGATCGCCACGGCCAAGGAACAGCGCGTGATGTTTGTCAGAGAAATCTTCCGCCAGGGCTTCAATGCGTTTGTCCTGAGACAACATCTGTTCGATACGGCTCGGCAACGCCTGCAGGCCGTGAACAATATCATGCTCAACGGACGCATCCAGACCTTTCAGACGCGCCAGTTTCGCCACCAGCATCAGCAGAACGGTCAGCTGCGTGGTAAAGGCTTTGGTGGAGGCCACGCCGATTTCGGTGCCTGCTTTGGTCATCAGGGCCAGATCGGATTCACGCACCAGCGACGAGCCGGGCACGTTACAGATGGCCAGAGAACCCAGGTAGCCCAACTCTTTAGAGAGACGCAGCGCCGCCAGGGTGTCCGCCGTTTCCCCGGACTGGGAAAGGGTGATCATCAGGCTGTTTTTGCGCACCGCGGATTTGCGATAGCGGAATTCAGAGGCGATTTCCACGTCGCACGGCACGCCCGCCAGGGATTCAAACCAGTAACGCGACACCATACCGGAGTTGTAGGAGGTGCCGCAGGCAACGATCTGGATGTGCTCAACGTTGCTAAGCAGGTCGTTGGCGTGTGCGCCCAGCTCGCTCAGATCCACCTCGCCGTGGCTGATGCGCCCGGTCAGGGTGTTTTTGATGGCGTTAGGCTGCTCGTAGATCTCTTTCTGCATGTAGTGGCGGTAAGCGCCTTTGTCGCCCGCGTCGTACTGCAGGTTAGATTCGATCTCGGTGCGTTTGACCTGCGCGCCAGTGGTGTCGAACACGGTTACGCTACGGCGCGTCACTTCCGCGATATCGCCCTCTTCGAGGAAGATGAAGCGGCGGGTCACCGGCAGGAGCGCCAGCTGATCGGAGGCGATAAAGTTTTCACCCATCCCCATACCGATAACCATCGGGCTACCGGAACGCGCAGCCAGCAGCGTGGACGGATCGCGGGAATCCATGATCACCGTACCGTATGCCCCGCGAAGCTGAGGGATCGCGCGCAGCACCGCTTCACGCAACGAGCCGCCCTGCTCCAGCTCCCAGTGGACGAGGTGAGCAATCACTTCGGTATCGGTTTCAGAGACGAAGGTATAGCCGCGCGCTTTCAGGGTTTCGCGCAGCGGTTCGTGGTTTTCGATAATGCCGTTATGCACCACCACAATGTGTTCAGACACATGCGGGTGCGCGTTACCTTCAGACGGCTCGCCGTGGGTCGCCCAGCGGGTATGTGCGATACCGGTACCACCGTGCAGCGGATGTTCTTCCGCGGCCTGGGCCAGCATCTGCACTTTACCGAGACGACGCAGACGGGTCATATGACCTGCTTCATCCACCACAGCCAGACCGGCAGAGTCATAGCCACGGTATTCCAGACGACGTAAACCTTCGAGAAGGATTTCAGCAATATCACGCTGCGCAACTGCGCCAACAATTCCACACATAGTTTTAGATTCCGAATTTAGGCATGATGCCTGCGTTGTCGCTGACCTGTATTTACCCTACGTCTTTCACGCTGCGGCTGCGTTGGCTTCTCGTACTCGCCACGGTCACTTACTTAAGTAAGCTCCCATGGACTCATACGCTTGCCGCCTTGCCACACCGCGAAATCCTTTGGGTAACGCCCTTTCCGGGCACCCCGAGCCTTGTAGAGAGTGGGGTTATAGTTATGGGTGCTGCTTGTGGGGGGAGATATATATTTATCTCCTCACCCGGGTTTGCCTGATGACGGCTACGCCTTATCAGGCCTACTCAATCACAGGGCGGGTAAGCGTAGCGCCACCCGCCTTGTTGTTACTTCTTCTTCACCGGGCGTTTCCAGCCCTGCTTGTGAACCTGCGGTACGCGGCTCAACACCAACTCGTTATCCGCTACGTCTCGCGTTACGGTTGTTCCGGCAGCAATGGTCACGCCGTTACCCACGGTGACGGGTGCGACCAGCTGCGTGTCGGAACCGACAAACACATCATCGCCGATAATGGTTTTAAATTTATTGGCACCGTCATAGTTACAGGTGATGGTGCCTGCACCAATGTTCACGTTATCGCCAATTTCCGCATCGCCCAGATAGGTCAAATGACCGGCTTTGGAGCCTTTACCCAGACGCGCTTTTTTCATTTCGACGAAGTTGCCTACGTGAGCGCCTTCCATCAGCTCTGCGCCAGGACGCAGGCGCGCGAAGGGACCGATGGTACAGGCCGCCTCAAGGTGGGCATCTTCCACGACGCTGTACGGGCTGATTTCGCAGTCGTCACCGATAACGCTGTTTTTAATCACGCAGCCAGCGCCAATTTTGACGCGGTTGCCAAGCTGAACCTGGCCTTCAAGGATAACGTTAGTATCAATTTCAACATCACGCCCGTGTGCCAAGGTGCCGCGCAGGTCGAAACGCGCCGGATCGCGCAGCATCACGCCCGCCAGCAGCAGCTTTTCAGCCTGCTCGGCCTGATAAATACGCTCGAGGCGGGAAAGCTGCAGGCGGTTATTCACGCCATCCGTTTCGCTGATGCGCGCCGGATGTACGGCGGCAATCTCGCGGCCTTCCTGATACGCCATCGCAATGATATCTGTGATGTAGTATTCACCCTGTGCATTGTTGTTATTGAGCTTAGAGAGCCAGCGCTTCATGTCTGCGCCATTGGCAATCAGGATACCGGTATTGATTTCCTGAATTTTACGCTGCTCATCGCTGGCATCTTTGTGCTCCACGATACCGGTGACGTTGCCGTTCTCACGGGTAATACGGCCATAGCCCGTTGGATCGTCGAGTACCACGGTTAACAGACCAATGCCGCCCTGCGGTTTGGCTTCACACAGGCGGGTTAAGGTTTCAACAGAGATCAGCGGAACATCGCCGTAGAGCATCAGGATATCTTCGTCATCGCCGAAGAACGGTGCCGCCTGCTGCATGGCGTGGCCCGTACCCAGCTGTTCTGCCTGAAGGACCCAGTTGAGCTTGTCGTCACGCAGCGTCTCTTTCAGCAGATCGCCGCCGTGACCGTACACCAGATGGACCTGGCGAGCGCCAACTTCATTCGCGGCATCAATGACATGCTGCACCATTGGCTTTCCTGCCAGCGTGTGCAACACCTTAGGAAGATCGGAATACATGCGGGTGCCTTTACCAGCGGCAAGGATGACCACGCTCATCGTATTGTTCAACATACGCGTCCTGACTGTAATTTAAGTGAGAAGTAAAACCCTTTGACGTTGAAAATTCTACATATTTTGCATCATGAAATGGAGTGGTGCGAAAACGTTCAACATCTGCCAATAACGGCTATTTGAGGCCGATTTTAAGGGGAGAGTAAATCACTTTTACTCTGGAAAATAGCATTCTCTCGGTAAGTCGCTAACCCACACAATAGCTTAGCTATTTTTTTGGATCATGAATAAAGATCTGTTTAAAACAAAACACTGTTTTAAATACTCAATAGTGTGACGGCCTGCGGTACAGAAAGACACGGAGCCTATGGTGCGCGGTATTCTCGGCGTACAGCACCGGGCAAGTACGACGATGCGGTGGTGGGGAATATTGATGCGACGAACTATTTTATCGTGAAAGGACAGAGCGTGAACAATAGCGGAGAGAGGCTGCCAGATGGCGCTTCGCTTATCACACAACGGTAAGCACGGCGCCACTCGGCATTCAGCGGATTAGTGGTTGAACGTACCGAAAGAAACGTTCATGTTGCTGAAAAGGTCGATGATTTTGTTGATCAGTTTCATGATGGCATCCTGATTTATTAAGGTTTATTTTGTGACACACTTCACAAAAAAGAAGTCTACGCCTCAATTTTTAACCGTTCAACATTTTTGTGATGTAAATCACAAAATAATAAAACACCTTTTCAGTTTCGCTTTTCCTGAAACGAAGGCATAAAAAAAGCCAGTCTGGTTGCCAGACTGGCTTTTGTGCTTTTCAAGCCGGTGTTACATCGCTTTTTTGGTCAACTCGATAACGCGCAGTTTGGCGATCGCTTTGGCCAGCTCCGCAGACGCCTGAGCGTAATCCACGTCACCATGAGAGCTGCTAATGTGCTCTTCAGCCTTACGCTTCGATTCCAGGGCTCGTGCTTCGTCGAGATCCTGGCCACGAATAGCGGTATCGGCCAGAACGGTCACACTGCCAGGCTGCACTTCGAGAATGCCGCCGGACAGATAGATAAACTCTTCGTGACCGAACTGTTTAACGATGCGGATCATACCAGGCTTAATGGCGGTGAGCAGCGGTGCGTGACCCGGGAAAATACCCAGTTCACCTTCACTACCCGTTACCTGGATTTTCTCGACCAGACCAGAGAACATTTGTTGCTCTGCGCTGACGACGTCCAGGTGGTAAGTCATTGCCATATCACCCTCCGATTAAGGCGTTAAAGTTTTTTGGCTTTTTCCACGGCTTCGTCGATGGAACCAACCATGTAGAACGCCTGCTCCGGCAGGTGATCGTATTCGCCTTCCATGATGCCTTTAAAGCCACGGATGGTGTCTTTCAGGGATACGTATTTACCTGGAGAACCGGTGAATACTTCCGCAACGAAGAACGGCTGGGACAGGAAGCGCTGGATCTTACGCGCACGTGCTACCACCAGTTTATCTTCTTCAGACAGCTCATCCATACCGAGGATGGCGATGATGTCTTTCAGTTCCTGGTAACGCTGCAGCAGGGACTGTACGCCACGCGCGGTGTCGTAGTGTTCCTGACCAACAACCAGTGGATCCAGCTGACGGCTGGTGGAGTCCAGCGGGTCAACGGCTGGGTAGATACCCAGAGACGCGATCTGACGGCTCAGTACCACGGTTGCATCTAAGTGCGCAAAGGTGGTGGCTGGTGATGGGTCAGTTAAGTCATCCGCAGGTACGTATACCGCCTGAACGGAGGTGATAGAACCGGTTTTGGTTGAGGTGATACGTTCCTGAAGAACACCCATCTCTTCCGCCAGCGTAGGCTGATAACCTACCGCTGAAGGCATACGACCCAGCAGTGCAGATACTTCGGTACCGGCCAGGGTGTAACGGTAGATGTTATCAACGAACAGCAGAACGTCACGACCTTCGTCACGGAACTTCTCAGCCATGGTCAGGCCGGTCAGCGCAACGCGCAGACGGTTTCCTGGTGGCTCGTTCATCTGGCCGTACACCAGGGATACTTTATCCAGAACGTTGGAGTCGGTCATTTCGTGGTAGAAGTCGTTACCCTCACGAGTACGTTCACCCACGCCCGCAAACACGGAATAACCGGAGTGCTCGATCGCGATGTTACGGATCAGCTCCATCATGTTTACGGTTTTACCTACACCCGCACCACCGAACAGACCGACTTTACCGCCCTTCGCGAACGGACACATCAGGTCGATAACTTTGATGCCGGTTTCCAGCAGTTCCTGAGAGCTAGACAGCTCTTCGTAGGAAGGTGCTGCGCGGTGGATAGCCCAACGATCTTCTTCACCGATGTCGCCTTTCATGTCGATTGGTTGACCCAATACGTTCATGATACGACCCAGTGTTGCTTTACCTACCGGGACTTCGATCGGGTGCTCAAGGTCTTTTACTTCCAGACCACGACGCAGACCGTCGGAAGAACCCATGGCGATAGTACGTACGATACCGCCGCCGAGCTGCTGCTGAACTTCCAGCACCAGGCTCTCGTTACCATTCTGTACCTCAAGAGCATCGTACACGCGCGGTACGGCATCCTGAGGGAATTCGACGTCAACCACGGCGCCGATTACCTGGACAATTTTTCCAGTAGCCATCTTGAATCCTCTACGAATTAACCTGGTTATACCGCGGATGCACCACCGACGATCTCGGTGAGTTCCTGAGTAATGCTGGCCTGACGAGCTTTGTTGTATACCAACTGCAGCTCTTTAATCAGGCTGCCGCCATTGTCGGTCGCGGCTTTCATCGCCACCATACGTGCGGCCTGCTCGCTGGCCAGGTTTTCTACTACGCCCTGATAAACCTGTGATTCAACGTAACGACGCAGCAAGGTATCCAGCAGCGGTTTCGGATCGGGTTCATACAGGTAATCCCAGGCTTTTTGCTTCAGCTCAGTATCGTCTGATGCCGGTAATGGCAGCATCTGAGTGAGCGTTGGAACCTGAGACATGGTGTTAATAAATTTGTTGCTGACAACGTACAGTCTGTCCAGACGGCCTTCATCATAGGCCTGCAACATCACTTTAACCGGACCGATCAGTTCAGACAGGGACGGGTTATCACCCATACCGGTCACCTGAGCGACAATGTTGCCACCAACGGAGTTAAAGAAAGAGACGCCCTTAGAGCCGATCATTGCGATATCGCACTGAACGCCTTTATCGGACCAGACTTTCATATCCGCCAGCAGTTTTTTGAACAGGTTAATGTTCAAGCCGCCACACAGACCACGGTCGGTCGACACCACCAGGTAGCCCACGCGCTTAACGTCGCGTTCTTCCAGGTAAGGGTGCTTATATTCCAGATTACCGTTTGCAAGGTGACCAATCACTTTGCGCATGGTATCTGCATAAGGACGGCTGGCCGCCATGCGATCCTGCGATTTACGCATTTTGGAAGCGGCGACCATCTCCATCGCTTTAGTGATCTTCTGCGTGTTCTGGACGCTTGCGATCTTACTACGTATCTCTTTTGCGCCGGCCATGAGCTTCTCCTCAATGCCTGGCGGCTTGTCGTGAGACAAGCCGCCGGACGATTACCAGGACTGGGTTGCTTTGAAGGAATCGAGGATAGCTTTCAGCTTGCCTTCGATTTCATCGTTATAGCCACCGGACTGGTTGATCTCTTGCATCAGCGGAGCGTGATCACGGTCGACGTAAGCCAGCAGAGCGGCTTCGAAGCTACCGATTTTCGCCAGTTCCACATCTTCGAGGTAACCGCGTTCAGCCGCGAACAGTACCAGACCCTGCTGAGCAACAGACATCGGTGCGTACTGCTTCTGCTTCAGCAGCTCGGTCACTTTCTGACCGTGGCTCAGCTGTTTACGGGTTGCTTCGTCCAGATCGGATGCGAACTGAGAGAACGCAGCCAGTTCACGATACTGTGCCAGCGCGGTACGGATACCACCAGACAGTTTCTTGATGATCTTGGTCTGAGCAGCACCACCAACACGGGATACCGAGATACCTGGGTTAACTGCCGGACGAATACCGGAGTTAAACAGGTTGGTTTCCAGGAAGATCTGACCATCGGTAATGGAGATTACGTTGGTCGGAACGAACGCAGAAACGTCACCCGCCTGGGTTTCAATGATCGGCAGTGCGGTCAGAGAGCCCGTTTTACCCTTCACTTCACCTTTGGTGAAGTTCTCGACGTATTCCGCGTTAACGCGGGAAGCACGCTCCAGCAGACGAGAGTGGAGGTAGAATACGTCGCCCGGGAATGCTTCACGTCCAGGTGGACGACGGAGCAGCAGGGAAACCTGACGATAAGCAACAGCCTGTTTAGACAGGTCATCGTATACGATCAGTGCATCTTCACCGCGGTCACGGAAGTATTCGCCCATTGCGCAACCGGCGTAAGGTGCCAGGTATTGCAGTGCAGCTGATTCAGACGCGGTCGCTACAACAACGATGGTGTTAGACAGTGCGCCGTGCTCTTCCAGTTTACGAACCACGTTAGAAATGGTGGACGCTTTCTGGCCGATAGCCACGTACACGCATTTGATGCCGGAGTCACGCTGGTTGATGATGGCGTCGATAGCCATCGCGGTTTTACCGGTCTGACGGTCGCCGATGATCAGTTCACGCTGACCACGACCGATTGGGATCATGGCATCAACGGACTTATAGCCAGTCTGTACTGGCTGATCAACGGACTGACGGTCGATAACGCCCGGTGCGATAACTTCGATTGGGGAGAAGCCATCGTGCTCAACCGGACCTTTACCGTCGATTGGTGCACCCAGGGTGTTCACCACGCGGCCCAGCAGGCCACGGCCAACCGGCACTTCCAGGATACGGCCAGTACACTTAACCTTCATGCCTTCGGCGAGGTCAGCGTATGGACCCATAACTACAGCACCTACGGAGTCGCGCTCCAGGTTCAGTGCGATAGCGTAACGGTTACCCGGCAGGGAAATCATCTCACCCTGCATACAATCGGCCAGGCCGTGGATGCGGATAACACCGTCACTTACAGAAACAATAGTACCTTCGTTATGAGCTTCGCTCACAACATTGAACTGAGCAATGCGCTGCTTGATCAGTTCGCTGATTTCGGTGGAATTCAGTTGCATGCTCCAGTCCCCTTAAGACTGCAAGACGTCTGCAAGGCGTTCAAGACGGCCGCGTACGCTACCATCAATGACCATATCACCCGAGCGGATGATTACGCCTGCCATTACAGACTTATCGATTTTGCAATTCAGCTTAACTTTGCGTGACAGACGTTTTTCCATCGCGGCGGTGATTTTCGCAAGCTGTTCTTCACTCAGTTCAGTGGCAGAAGTGACTTCAACTTCGGCAGTGGCTTCACTGAGCGCACGTAAGTGCTCAAACTGCTCGAGAACATCCGGAAGCACACGGAGACGACCATTTTCTGCCATAACCTTAATCAGGTTCTGGCCGTTGGCATCCAGTTGCTCTCCGCACACGGCGATAAACGACGCGGCGAGGGTATCAGGCGCTAATGCACCGGACAGCAACTCAGCCATTTGTTCGTTTTTCGTTACCTCAGCGGCAAACGCCAGCATATCCTGCCAGCGATCGACATTTTGGTGTTCGACAGCAAAGTCAAAAGCTGCTTTGGCGTAGGGGCGAGCTACCGTAACAAATTCAGACATCAGCCCCTCCCTCCTTACAGTTCAGCGACAAGTTTGTCCACGATGTCGCTGTTAGCAGCTTCATCCACGGAACGTTCGATGATCTTCTCGGCGCCAGCAACAGCCAGAATCGCAACCTGCTTACGCAGTTCTTCACGAGCACGTTTACGCTCAGCTTCAATTTCAGCCTGAGCCTGTGTCACGATCTTAGTACGTTCCTGTTCTGCTTCAGCTTTGGCTTCGTCCAGGATCTGAGAACGGCGCTTGTTGGCCTGTTCAATGATTACCTGAGCTTCAGCTTTCGCTTTTTTCAGCTGGTCTGTCGCGTTGGCCTGTGCAAGGTCCAAATCTTTCTTAGCGCGTTCTGCGGAAGCCAGACCGTCAGCAATTTCTTTCTGACGTTTTTCGATGGCAGCCATTAAAGGCGGCCATACATACTTCATGCAGAACCAGACAAAGAGAATAAACGCGATGGCCTGGCCGAGGATTGTTGCGTTCATGTTCACAGCACAATACCTCTTAAATTTCTGTGGCTTTGGGTTTTAAATCAACTACTACGCGACAGCAAACATCACGTACAGACCCAGACCTACAGCGATCATTGGGATTGCATCCACCAGACCCATAACGATAAAGAACTGAGTACGCAGCAGAGGAATCAGATCCGGTTGACGCGCTGCGCCTTCCAGGAATTTACCCCCGAGGATGCCGATACCGATCGCAGCACCGATAGCCGCCAGACCCATCATCACAGCGGCAGCCATGTACAGCAGATCCATATTCAGGTTTTCCATGACAGTCTCCAGTTTGTTTCAATTAAAACGTAGTAGTGTTGGTAAAAAATCAGTGCTCTTCAGACGCCATCGACAGATAGACGATCGTCAGAACCATGAAGATAAAGGCTTGCAGCGTAATGATCAGGATGTGGAAAATGGCCCATGGCACATTAAGAATCCACTGTGACCACCACGGCAGAAGACCCGCGATCAGAATGAAAATCAGCTCACCCGCATACATGTTGCCGAACAGTCGCAGACCCAGTGAAACAGGTTTGGACAGCAGGCTAACGCCTTCCAGGATCAGGTTGACCGGAATAAACGCCCAGTGGTTGAACGGCTGCAAGGTAAGCTCTTTCACAAAGCCGCTTACGCCTTTCATTTTGATGCTGTAGAAAAGAATCAGGATGAATACGCCCAGTGCCATCGACAGGGTGATGTTCACGTCAGCAGACGGCACCACACGCAGAGCAGGCAGACCGAGAACATGCTCGCCGATCCACGGCAGGAAATCGATAGGCAGAAGGTCCATCAGGTTCATCAGGAAGACCCAGACAAAGACCGTCAGCGCCAGCGGAGCAATCAGCTTGCTCTTGCCGTGGTACATGTCTTTGACGCTACCATGGACAAAGCCGATGATCATTTCGACGAACGTCTGGAATTTCCCTGGAACACCGCTGGTCGCTCGTTTAGCAACACCGCGGAACATGGCCAGGAACAGAAGACCCAACACCACCGAGAAGAACATGGAATCGATGTTGATCGTCCAGAAGGTGGCAGGGGGGTTATGTGGATCCACCAGCGAGAATGTACGCAGGTCCAGCTGAAGGTTATTCAGATGGTGTCCTATGTAATCCTGCGGCGTCATATTTTCTGAAGCCATGATGCCTTTTACCCTTTGTTATTGATTACAGCTGGAGCCAGAACTTGTACCACCAGCACCAAAACCCACGTTGCTATCAGCGGCATGAAAACCACTTTTAAAACCGCCAGCGCCATCACCAACAGAGCGAAGGTCAGCAACACCTTGCACACTTCGCCGAGAGCGAAGGACCAGGCCACACGGCCTTTTGCGGGTGTATGCGCCTGATGACGCCAGGCAAAAATCATAAACAGCATGTTTGGCAGTACCACCGCCAATCCCCCGCATACAGCGGAGATGCCCCAGAAGGGGTCTTTGAGGCTAAACAGCAGTCCACTTGCTATCACAGCCAGAAACTGAATGAACAGAAGCTTACGAGCAACGTTTCTACTCAAGAGCGACACTGACATCACGTTTTTACTCCTGCTCCCTTCGAGGTATGCCGCGTGTCGTATAAAACGTCCTTTAAGGCTCAGAGTCAAGCATCAAAAAGCGGTCAAATTATACGGTGCGCACCCGTGATTTCAAACATTAAGTAGCGAAATGGTGAATAAATGTTTAAATATTTTTCCCCACCGCTATTTTTTAACTTTTGATGAAAGCATCGACCTTCGGACAAAACTGCAAACCGCGCGAAAACGTTGGTGATAAAGCGTGCACGCGATCACAAAATACACATTTGCGATAAGGGTGTTTTTATCAAAGCAGTAAATCGCTTTATGTCATCCTTATGAAATTAAAGATAAAATATCGCAACTTTTTCCAAAACAACCCTGTATACAACAAAAACCTTTTATTGACATTCTTAATAAAAATTTAACATCGCATTCTGGTTGCCTCTGCCTACTTTTAGCAGGCTGATATTTTCAGTGTTGACTATTTTCTGACTGAACCACAGGGGTAAAGTTAAACGTAAGAAAATCCTTAGTAACAACACGGTTAAATTAGCACCGCTTAAATCGTCTTCGACGTGCTCGTTTTTAACACAACCAGAACAGCACAAATTCCACAATATTAATTAAATTTTTAAACTTTATTTGGTGTAATAATCACCAGGTGACGCTCCCCGTCGAGATGAGGAACGCGGAGTTTTTCGATTGATTCCACAGCAAATCCTTCCGGCAGCTGTTCAATTTCGTCCTCGGGCACCAGCCCCTTCAGGGCATAAAAACGGCCCTCGACGGCAGGCAGATGCTTGCACCAGCTCACCATATCGTTCAACGAAGCAAAGGCGCGGCTAATGACGCCGTCAAACGGCGGTTCTGCCGGAAACGCCTCTACCCTGCTCTGCACGGGCGTAATGTTCTCAAGCTTCAGTTCATGCTGAACCTGGCGTAAGAAGCGAATACGCTTACCCAGGCTGTCCAGCAGCGTGAAATGGCTTTCAGGACGGACAATGGACAGCGGGATCCCCGGCAGGCCCGGCCCGGTGCCCACATCGATAAAGCGCTCGCCCTTCAGATACGAGGCCACAACAATGCTGTCGAGGATATGGCGAATCAGCATCTCGTTGGGATCGCGTACGGACGTCAGGTTGTACGCTTTGTTCCATTTGTTCAGCATATCGACATAGGCCACCAGCTGATTTTTCTGGTGATCGGTGAGCGAAATACCTGCTTCATCCAGCAGACGAGAGAGTTTATTGAGCACGGTGAATACCTGTTGGAAAACTTAGGTGGCGGGGGGCGCTTCGCTTACCCACCCTACGGGTTCAGTAGGCCCGGTAAGCGCAGCGCCACCGGGCAATGTTCTGGTTATTACGCGCTGCGGCGCAGCATACCCTGCTTTTTCAACCACACCAGCAGAATTGAAATTGCCGCAGGCGTGACGCCGGAGATACGGGATGCCTGGCCGATCGACACAGGTTTATGATCGTTCAGTTTGGCGATCACTTCGTTGGAAAGGCCGGTCACCTGACGATAGTCCAGCATTTCCGGCAGCAGGGTGTTTTCGTTACGCTGCTGTTTTTCGATCTCATCCTGCTGACGCGCGATGTAACCTTCGTATTTCACCTGAATTTCGACCTGCTCGGCCGCTTCGGCGTCATCCAGACCCGGTGCAAACGCCGTCAGGTTAACCAGGCTTTCGTACGTCATCTCAGGACGACGCAGCAGATCTTCCCCGCTGGCTTCACGGGAGAGAGGTGCAGTTAAGTGAGTATTCACTTCAGCAGCTGTTTCTGCCTGCGGATTCACCCAGGTCGTTTTCAGACGCTGGCGTTCACGCTCGATGCGTTCCAGCTTCTTGTTGAAGCGCGCCCAGCGTTCGTCATCCACCAGACCCAGCTCGCGGCCCATCTCGGTCAGTCGCAGATCGGCATTATCTTCACGCAGCATCAGGCGATATTCCGCACGGGAGGTAAACATGCGGTACGGCTCTTTGGTACCCAGCGTACACAGGTCATCGACCAGCACACCCAGATAAGCCTGAGACCGGCCTGGCGCCCAGCCCTCTTTCTCAGCAGAGAAGCGCGCGGCGTTCAGACCCGCAAGCAGCCCCTGTGCTGCAGCCTCTTCGTAGCCGGTGGTGCCGTTGATCTGACCTGCGAAGAACAGGCCCTGGATGAATTTGCTCTCCAGAGTGGGCTTCAGGTCACGCGGATCGAAGAAATCGTACTCAATAGCGTAGCCAGGACGGATGATTTTCGCGTTCTCCATGCCCTGCATTGAGCGAACAATTTGCATCTGGACATCGAACGGCAGGCTGGTGGAGATGCCGTTCGGGTAAATTTCGTTAGAGGTCAGCCCTTCCGGCTCCAGGAAGATCTGGTGCTGGTTGCGATCGGCAAAGCGCATCACCTTGTCTTCGATCGACGGGCAGTAGCGTGGGCCGATCCCTTCGATCACGCCAGCGTACATTGGGCTGCGATCGAGGTTATTACGGATCACGTCATGGGTTTTTTCGTTGGTATGCGTGATGTAGCACGGTACCTGCTGCGGGTGTTGCGCCGCATTGCCCATAAACGAGAAGACCGGCATCGGGTTATCGCCATGCTGCTGAGCCAGCACGCTGAAATCGATAGTGCGCGCGTCAATACGCGGCGGTGTGCCAGTTTTAAGGCGGCTGACGCGCAGCGGCAGCTCGCGCAGACGGCGAGACAGCGGGATCGACGGCGGATCGCCAGCACGGCCACCGCTGTAGTTATCCAGACCGATGTGAATTTTGCCGTCCAGGAATGTCCCGACGGTCAGCACGACGGCTTTGGCGCGGAATTTCAGCCCCATCTGGGTTACGGCACCCACGACGCGATCGTTCTCCACGATAAGATCTTCAACCGCCTGCTGGAAGATCATCAGGTTCGGCTGGTTCTCGAGCGCGGTGCGTACGGCCTGACGGTAAAGCACGCGATCCGCCTGTGCACGGGTGGCACGTACGGCCGGGCCTTTGCTTGCGTTTAGTATCCTAAACTGGATGCCTGCCTGATCGATCGCTTTCGCCATCAGGCCGCCAAGTGCATCCACTTCTTTTACCAGGTGTCCTTTCCCAATGCCGCCAATCGCCGGATTACAGGACATTTGTCCCAGCGTGTCGATATTGTGTGTCAAAAGCAGGGTCTGTTGACCCATGCGCGCTGCGGCCATTGCAGCCTCAGTGCCTGCGTGACCCCCGCCAATGATGATGACGTCGAAAGGATCCTGATAAAACATGGTGGTCTGCCTCGCGTAAAGCGGTATGAAAAATGGATTGAAGCCCGGGCCGTGGATTCTACTCAACTTTAGTCTTTCGAGAAAGCATTGGGATCCTGGGCTATTAAAAAGAAGATCTTTTTATTTAGAGATCTGTTCTATTGTGATCTCTTATTAGGATCGCGGAACTTTGTGGATAAGTCCGATCTCTCGAAGAAGATCATGCGTTTAAGAAGGATCGTTAGCTGTGAATGATCGGTGATCCTGGACCGTATAAGCTGGGATCAGATCGCGTATTTATCCACAGCTCAAAAACGAAGAAGCGGTTGTTATTTGGATAACTACCGGTTAATACGAGCTTTTAACCAGAGTTATCCACATCTGTTTGCGCGATCTTTAATCGTTTTTGAGTAAATTTTTCCAGTCACCCAGCCAGATCTCGGCTGGATCCTCAGGAATGTCATGATCGAGGATATTGATCTTGAGCGTTTCGCCCACCTTTTTTGCACCGCAGGCGGTCACCGCGGCTTCGACTTTCTCTATTGCGCCACAGAAGGTGTCATATTCGCGGCTGCCGATCCCGATTGCACCGAAACGGACGCGTGAGAGATCGGGCTGCTGTTCCAGCAGGTCGTCATATAAAGGTTGCAGGTTATCCGGCAGATCGCCCGCACCGTGCGTAGAGGTGATCAGCAGCCAGACCCCATCAGCCGGGAGGTCGTCAAGCAATGGTCCGTGGAGCGTTTCCGTGGAAAACCCTGCGTCTTCCAGCTTTTCAGCCAGATGCTCTGCAACATATTCGGCACCGCCAAGGGTGCTGCCGCTGATAAGAGTAATGTCCGCCATTGATCGCTCGCTCAGATTAAGAGGCGGACATTGTACGCTGTGAACGAGCTGGGATCTACCTGTGGAAAATGTGGGAATGAATTTGCCCGATCAGGGGCGGATGGTGCGCATGATCGGGTTTTGCAGGGAGATCAGCGTCTCGGTGGACTGAATTTCATCGATTGTTTGGATCTTGTTGATAAGTACCTGCTGGAGCGCATCAATAGAGCGGCACATCACCTTGATGAAAATGCTGTAGTGCCCGGTGGTGTAGTAGGCTTCGGTCACCTCATCCAGCGCGTTGAGCTTTTCCAGCGCGGAGGGATAGTCCTTCGCACTTTTGAGAATAATGCCAATAAAGCAGCAGACGTCGTAGCCGAGTTGTTTAGGATTTACGTCAATGCGTGCGCCGGTGATGATCCCGGCCTGTTTCATTTTCTCTACGCGAACGTGAATGGTCCCCGGGCTGACGCCAAACTGTTTCGCCAGCTCGGCGTACGCGGTGCGGGCATTGGCCATTAAGGCCTCGAGGATGCCGCGGTCCAGATTGTCGATCTGATAATTTTCCATCGCTTTTTCTTATGATGATTAGTGAATCACTCTATTCTAGCGTCTTATTTTGATGAATCAAAAGTGAAGCTGCCTTTTTGTTGATGGGTTATTGTATTGGATGCCCTTTCTGTTGCTTAATCAATACCAACAGGACGCAGGAGTAAACATAATGAAAACCGCTTACATCGCAAAACAACGCCAGATCAGTTTCGTTAAATCCCATTTCTCACGCCAGCTGGAAGATAAGCTTGGGCTGATTGAAGTTCAGGCACCGATCCTCAGCCGTGTGGGTGACGGGACGCAGGATAACCTGTCTGGATGCGAAAAAGCGGTCCAGGTAAAAGTGAAAACACTGCCAGATGCCCGCTTCGAAGTGGTCCACTCCCTGGCGAAGTGGAAGCGTCAAACCTTGGGGCAGCACGACTTCAGCGCGGGCGAAGGACTGTACACGCACATGAAAGCCCTTCGCCCCGATGAAGACCGCCTGACGCCGATCCACTCGGTCTACGTTGACCAGTGGGACTGGGAGCGCGTAATGGGGGATGGCGAACGCCACGTTGGTACGCTGAAATCGACCGTTGAAGCGATCTACGCCGGGATCAAAGCCACCGAAGCGGCAGTAAGCAAAGAGTTTGGTCTGGCACCGTTCCTGCCGGAAACGATCCACTTTGTTCACAGCCAGGATCTGCTGGCCCGCTTCCCGGATCTGGATGCCAAAGGCCGTGAGCGCGCCATCGCGAAAGAGCTGGGTGCCGTGTTCCTGATCGGGATTGGCGGCAAGCTGTCCGACGGCAAGCGTCACGACGTTCGTGCACCGGATTATGATGACTGGAGCACCGCCGGTGAGAGTGGATTTACCGGTCTGAACGGCGATATTCTGGTCTGGAACCCCGTTCTGGAAGATGCGTTTGAGCTATCGTCAATGGGGATCCGCGTGGATGCCGACGCGCTGAAGCGCCAGCTGGCTATCACAGGAGATGAAGATCGTCTGCAGCTGGAGTGGCACCAGGCGCTGCTGCGCGGTGAAATGCCGCAGACTATCGGCGGCGGAATTGGCCAGTCCCGTCTGACCATGCTGTTGCTGCAGCTGGGCCATATCGGTCAGGTGCAGTGTGGCGTCTGGCCGCAGCAGGTACGTGAAAGCGTCGGCTCTCTTCTTTAATTAGCGCCGCCAGCGTCTCAGCAGGCGGCTACGCAGCCCGGTATCAAAGCGCCAGATATGATCGAAGATGCGCATGATGCCGGGTTTTCCATGTGCAGACATCGCCACGGCATGGAACCGGTGCTGATGCACCCGCTGTAACTCCTTCACCTTATTTACCACGTCATCCGGCAGCCGCTGGGCAATAAAATCGGAAATGACTACGGCGTCCGCGTCGTACCAGTCGCCGCCCTGCATGCGCTCGACGATGCTGCGAAAACAGCTCGCCAGATCGGTGCCGCCGCGGAATCGCTGGCTTAAAAAGCGGATCGCCTGCTCAAGGCCCTGCTGGTTTGTCAGTTCATAACCGACAACTTCGCTGGAAAAAAGCATGATAAAACAGCGTCGTCGGTCGGCGAGCGCCACGCGCATCAGGGCCAGGCAGAACGCTTTTGCGCACTGTTCGTTGAATCCGCCCATAGAGCCCGAAGTATCGACGCACACAATAAACGGCCCGCGCGGCTGTTCATCAAAATCCTGATGCACCACCGGACGCTGGCTGATCTTTTCGCGCCAGGCTTCGCCATGTAGCCGATAGGTCAGGAGCTGTTTCTCCACCAGCCGCCGGTAAAACTCATACTCCAGCTCGGTCATCCCGAGCGTGCTTAGCTCAGTGGGCAACAGGCGTAAAATGTCATCGCTTTGCTGTAGCCCGTCCACCTGCTCCGGCACGGTCGCCGGTTCACGCACCAGCGTGCGAAACGTCTCCATCGGCGCATCTTTCTTTGGGACGGATTTGGCCTCCCGCGAGCGGCCCAGCTGTTCTGCGAGTTTCATCAGTTCCGGCTGTTGCGCCAGAAAGTCGCCGTATTTCACGATCAGCTGATAGTCACCGCGCCTGAGCTGCCCGGCGCTCATATCCCACAGACGCCCGGCGGAATTTTCATTTTCCACCAGCACCTCTTCAAGCTGACCGCTCAGGGTCATGCGTTCCTGCACTTCACTGAGCAGCTGTTCGCGTTCTTCATCCAGCATCTGCTGGTTGAGGGTGGTGGCTTGCACCACCAGGCTAAGCCGCCAGCGCTGTAAAAAGAGGGTATGCAACGCCGGGGTAAAGGTGGCGTTGTCCATTACCAGCGCCCGGGCCTGGCTGGCGAACGGCGAATGCACTTTGTCGAGCAGGGCCAGGGTTTGCGGAAGCTGGACGACAAACTGCGGCGTCGAGAGCCGCTGGCACTGCTGATAGCCAGCGACCTCCTCCGTTAACTCAGGCGGAACTTCGGTCTCCCTGAAACGCTGCCGGAGGTTGTCGCGCCAGCGTGGCAGATCGTCGGTCATGGCCTTTTTAAGGCGGGGAAATTTTTCAAAGAAGGCTGCGAGCTGCGGCGTTGCCAGCAGGGTGATGACCACCTCCTCGATCAACCCTTCCTCACTGACCGCCAGCATGACGTTGAGCGTGTCCAGCGTTAGCATTGACGCGCCTGTTTGATCTGCGCGCTTACGTCCTGCAGGCTGGCTTCGATGCGGCCCAGCCAGTCGCTATGTATAAAGAGACACTTTTGCTGCTCGCTGAAGCGCGTATGCTGCTGATGCCATTCGGTATCCAGCGCCTCCAGCTGCTGCTTAATCTCCTCTGGTACGCTGTCTGAAGCGGTTCCCGGTAGCGCAAGGCGCGAGCCTTGCAGGCTCACATCGCGGATCACCAGATGCTGGCTGCTATCCACTTCCATCGTAAGCGGTTGCGCAAACCCGATGCCGTTGAGCTTGCCGCGTATCTCGCCGCCTTTGTCGAGCCACTGCGACAGTGCCTCGCGCTCAATCGCAACGTGAACCACCTGCATATCGTGGAGCTTAAGCGGCTGCTGAAGCAGCAGGGTCAGCGTCGTGTCGGTGAGCGTTGTCGGCAGTTCGTAGTGCGGTTTACGCGCGAACATACCGCCTGCGCGGTTCACCTTCAGCGCCGTTTTATCGCTTTGCTGCTGCTGTAGCTGGATGCGGCGCTGGGTAATTGCGCCCAACTGGGTGAGCATGGCCTGCTGTCCCCAGGCGTGTCCGGTCATCAATATTTCAAGCTGCTGCTGCATCAGGTTCATCCCTTCCGCATCGTGCCACAGGCAGTCTTTCAGCAGGATCAGATCGATTGGCGCCACGGCATCGCGTCCGCTGAACAGCGCGCTGGCCTGCAGCAGGCGGATCGCCTTTTTCCAGCGGCGATCGGAGACATAAGGCGCAGAGGGCAGCAAATCCAGCTGCTGGCGCAGCATGAAGATCAGCTCAAACACCGCGTCAGGCAGTTTGATTTTGCCGATCTCTTCCTGCCACTGGTAATACTCCTCGTCGGACACCTGCAGCCCCGGCGCGACCGGGTTTTCATTTTCATCCTGCTGGCTCACCAGCATGGAGCGGAAGTTCGATTTATCCTGCACCTTGTCGAGCCACAGGCGGATAAGCATGCGGTCATACAGCGCTTCCAGACTGCTGTCTGCTTCCGGAAGTTCGTTCGACGCGGCCACCAGCAGGCGCATCGGGATCTTCTCTTCGCTGGCCCCGTTACGGAACCGGCGTTCGTTAATGGCGGTCAGCAGGGTGTTCAGAATGGCCGGGCCGGCTTTCCAGATCTCATCGAGAAACACGATTTCGGCTTCCGGCAGATAACCTTCCGTCAGACGTTGATAGCGCCCCTCATCTTTCAGCGCCTGAATGGATAGGGGGCCAAAAACCTCTTCCGGGGTCGAAAAACGGGTCATCAGGTATTCGAACGCGCGGGCATTCTGAAAGGCAAATTTCAACCGGCGGGCAATCAGGCTTTTGGCGATGCCCGGTGGGCCAAGCAGAAACACGCTTTCCCCGCTCAGGGCGGCCAGCAAACAGAGACGAATGGCGTGGCTACGCTCGTAAAGGCCTTTTTCCAGCGCGCTGCTGAGGCGGGAAATTCTTTCTGCTATTAAATGTGAGTGAGCCATAATAGTTTTGCATCCTTTCGCCGTCGTGGTGGCTAATTGAAGCGAGTATAGACGTTTCAGTCATGGCTGGTAATAGACTGAAGTGCGGCGCAATTTTCTTTGCGCTACATTAACGCGGTTGTATTTAGGGGTACGATTTTTCAATGAATCGTGCATACTGTGCGCTTTTTGTGGGCCAAGGGACTAAGCACACATTTGTTATATAAACGAAAAGACTAGTCTATGAGCACTGATAAAAAGCAATCATTACCCGCAATAACGCTTGCGGCGATCGGGGTTGTCTATGGTGATATTGGCACCAGCCCGCTCTATACGCTTCGTGAATGTTTGTCCGGTCAGTTTGGTTTTGGTGTGGAGCGCGAAGCCGTCTTTGGTTTCCTGTCACTCATCTTCTGGCTGCTGATCCTGGTGGTATCCGTTAAGTATCTCTCTTTCGTTATGCGCGCAGATAACGCGGGTGAAGGCGGTATTCTGACCCTGATGTCCCTTGCCGGGCGCAACACGTCCCCCAGAATGACGTCGGTGCTGGTGATTATTGGCCTGATTGGCGGCAGCTTCTTTTATGGCGAGGTCGTGATTACCCCCGCCATTTCGGTGATGTCGGCGATAGAAGGGCTGGAGATCGTCGCTCCTCAGCTTGATTCATGGGTCGTTCCGCTTGCCATCATCGTGCTGACGCTGCTTTTCGCCATTCAAAAACACGGTACCGGGCTGGTGGGCAAGCTCTTCGCGCCGATTATGCTGGCATGGTTCCTGATTCTGGCCGCGCTGGGCTTACGCAGCATAATCTCTAACCCGGACGTTCTGCACGCGCTGAACCCGATGTGGGCCGTGCATTTCTTCATGGAATATAAGGTCGTCTCTTTCGTTGCGTTGGGCGCTGTGGTGCTCTCTATTACCGGCGTGGAAGCGCTGTATGCGGATATGGGCCACTTTGGCAAACTGCCTATCCGCGTGGCGTGGTTCACCGTGGTGCTGCCGTCGCTGGTGCTGAACTACTTCGGCCAGGGCGCGCTGCTGCTTGAACATCCTGAAGCGATTAAAAACCCGTTCTTCCTGCTGGCCCCTGACTGGGCGCTGGTGCCGATGCTGATCCTCGCGACCCTGGCGACGGTTATCGCCTCGCAGGCGGTTATCTCTGGCGTGTTCTCCCTGACCCGCCAGGCGGTACGCCTGGGCTATCTCTCCCCTATGCGCATTATCCACACCTCAGAAATGGAGTCGGGGCAGATCTACATTCCGTTTATCAACTGGCTGCTCTACTTCGCGGTGGTGATTGTTATCGTCAGCTTCGAGCACTCCAGCAACCTGGCGGCGGCGTACGGTATCGCCGTAACGGGGACGATGGTGCTGACGTCGATTCTCTCCACCACGGTGGCGTACCGCAACTGGCACTGGAACAAGTTCCTTGTGGCGCTGATCCTGATTGGCTTCCTCTGTATCGACGTGCCGCTGTTTTCGGCGAACCTCGATAAGATCGTTTCCGGCGGCTGGCTGCCGCTGACGCTCGGTCTGGTGATGTTTATCGTGATGACGACGTGGAAAAGCGAGCGCTTCCGCCTGCTGCGCCGTATGCATGAACACGGTAACTCTCTGGAAGCGATGATAGCCTCGCTGGAGAAATCCCCGCCGGTGCGCGTGCCGGGTACGGCGGTGTATATGTCGCGCGCGCTGAACGTCATCCCGTTTGCGCTGATGCATAACCTTAAGCACAACAAAGTGCTGCACGAGCGGGTGATCCTGCTGACGCTGCGTACCGAAGATGCACCGTACGTTCATAACGTGCGTCGTGTGCAGATCGAGCAGCTGTCGCCTACCTTCTGGCGCGTGGTGGCCAGCTACGGCTGGCGCGAAACACCGAACGTGGAAGAGGTATTCCACCGCTGCGGTCTGGAAGGGCTGAGCTGCCGCATGATGGAGACATCGTTCTTTATGTCGCACGAGTCGCTGATTATCGGCAAACGTCCGTGGTATCTGCGCCTGCGCGGCAAGCTGTACCTCATCCTGCAGCGTAACGCCCTGCGCGCGCCTGACCAGTTTGAGATCCCGCCTAACCGCGTGATTGAGCTGGGAACCCAGGTCGAGATTTAATCCTCGCAGCAATGCCCGGCGGCGCTTCGCTTACCCGACCTACTAAACCTGTAGGCCCGTGCTAGCGAAGCGCCGCCGGGCTTTTTTTCTTTCAGCATTTCACTTAGCGAAACGTTTCGACGTCGATCACAATTCTGTTACCTCATGATGGTTTTCTGAGCACACTTCGGATTAAACTCATGAGAGCGAAACGTTTCGCTAGTGGAGCAAGAAAATGAAGAAAGGCGCTGTACTCAACTCAGAAATCTCGTCGGTTATTTCCCGTCTTGGGCATACCGATACGCTGGTGGTTTGCGATGCAGGCTTACCGGTTCCGCGCAGCACTACCCGTATTGATATGGCGTTAACGCAGGGCGTGCCCTCGTTTATGCAGGTACTGGATGTGGTGACGTCGGAGATGCAGGTTGAGACGGCCATTCTCGCGACGGAAATTAAACACCATAATCCGCAACTCCACGAAACGTTGCTCAGCCATCTTGAGCAACTGCAACAGCACCAGGGAAACACCATAGAAATTCGTTACACAACACACGAGCAGTTCAAACAACAAACCGCAGACAGTCAGGCGGTGATTCGCAGCGGGGAGTGTTCCCCGTATGCGAATATCATTCTCTGTGCTGGCGTCACGTTCTGAGGCCATCATGGACGCATTACTGCAACTCAAAGGGATCGATAAATCGTTCCCGGGCGTAAAAGCCCTCTCCGGTGCGGCACTGAACGTTTACCCCGGGCGCGTGATGGCGCTGGTGGGCGAGAACGGTGCTGGCAAATCCACCATGATGAAAGTGCTGACTGGTATCTACCAACGTGATGCCGGCTCGCTGGTCTGGCTGGGTAAAGAGACCACGTTCACCGGCCCGAAATCCTCTCAGGAGGCGGGCATCGGCATTATCCATCAGGAGCTGAACCTGATCCCGCAGCTGACCATTGCGGAGAACATCTTCCTTGGCCGCGAGTTTGTTAACCGGTTCGGCAAAATCGACTGGAAAACCATGTATGCCGAGGCGGACAAGCTGCTGGCGAAGCTGAACCTGCGCTTTAAGAGCGACCGCCAGGTGGGCGACCTCTCCATTGGCGATCAGCAGATGGTGGAAATCGCCAAAGTACTCAGCTTTGAGTCGAAGGTCATCATTATGGATGAACCCACCGATGCCCTGACCGATACCGAAACCGACTCCTTGTTCCGCGTCATCCGAGAGCTAAAATCGCAGGGGCGCGGCATTGTTTATATCTCCCACCGCATGAAAGAGATCTTCGAGGTTTGCGATGACGTGACCGTCTTCCGTGACGGGCAGTTTATTGCCGAGCGGGAAGTGGCCACGCTGACCGAAGATTCTCTGATCGAAATGATGGTGGGCCGCAAGCTTGAAGATCAGTACCCGCATCTCGACAAACTGCCGGGTGAGATCCGCCTGAAGGTGGACAACCTCTGCGGACCAGGCGTGAACGACGTCTCCTTTACCCTGCGTCAGGGCGAGATCCTGGGCGTGGCGGGCCTGATGGGGGCGGGCCGTACCGAGCTGATGAAAGTGCTCTACGGCGCGCTGCCGCGTACCAGCGGTTACGTAACCCTCGACGGACGGGAAGTGGTGACACGTTCTCCGCAGGATGGCCTGGCGAACGGCATCGTTTATATCTCCGAAGACCGCAAGCGCGACGGCTTAGTGCTGGGTATGTCGGTGAAAGAAAATATGTCGCTGACCGCGCTGCGCTATTTCAGCCACAGCGGTGGCAGCCTCAAACACAAAGACGAGCAGCAGGCGGTGAGCGATTTTATCCGCCTGTTTAACGTCAAAACTCCGTCGATGGAGCAGGCTATTGGCCTGTTGTCCGGCGGGAATCAGCAGAAGGTGGCGATTGCCCGCGGGCTGATGACGCGCCCGAAAGTGCTGATCCTCGATGAGCCTACCCGCGGCGTAGACGTGGGCGCGAAGAAAGAGATCTACCAGCTGATTAACCAGTTCAAAGCCGACGGCCTGAGCATCATTCTGGTCTCTTCCGAGATGCCAGAAGTCTTAGGCATGAGCGATCGCATTATCGTTATGCATGAAGGGCATCTCGGCGGTGAATTCACTCGCGAGCAGGCCACCCAGGAAGTTCTGATGGCTGCCGCTGTGGGCAAGCTTAATCGCGTGAATCAGGAGTAAGAAGATGACTACCCAGGCCGTTTCTGGTCGCCGCTATTTCACTAAGGCATGGCTGCTGGAACAAAAATCGCTGATTGCCCTGCTGGTGCTGATCGCCATTGTCTCCACCATGAGCCCGAACTTTTTTACCGTTAATAACCTGTTCAACATTCTTCAGCAGACTTCCGTAAACGCCATCATGGCGGTAGGGATGACGCTGGTGATTTTGACCTCGGGTATCGACCTGTCCGTCGGTTCCCTGCTGGCACTCACCGGGGCGATTGCCGCGTCGATTGTCGGGATTGAAGTCAACGCGCTGGTGGCCGTGGCTGCCGCACTGGCTGCGGGTGCGGCGATTGGCGCGGTAACCGGTGTGATCGTGGCGAAAGGCCGCGTTCAGGCATTTATCGCCACGCTGGTTATGATGCTGCTGCTGCGCGGCGTCACGATGGTTTACACCAACGGCAGCCCGGTGAATACCGGCTTTACGGATAATGCCGATCTGTTTGGCTGGTTCGGTATTGGTCGCCCGCTGGGCATTCCGACGCCGGTCTGGATCATGGGCATCGTTTTCCTGGCGGCGTGGTACATGCTGCATCACACCCGCCTGGGCCGTTATATCTATGCGCTGGGCGGTAACGAAGCGGCAACGCGCCTGTCCGGCATCAGCGTCAATAAAGTGAAAATTATCGTCTACTCCCTGTGCGGCCTGCTGGCCTCTCTGGCGGGGATCATCGAAGTGGCGCGCCTCTCTTCCGCTCAACCGACGGCGGGGACGGGTTATGAGCTGGATGCTATCGCGGCAGTGGTGCTGGGCGGAACGAGCCTTGCGGGCGGGAAAGGTCGCATTGTTGGGACATTGATCGGCGCGCTTATCCTCGGTTTCCTGAATAATGGTTTGAATTTATTAGGTGTTTCCTCCTATTACCAGATGATCGTCAAAGCAGTGGTGATTTTGCTGGCGGTACTGGTAGACAACAAAAAACAGTAACTGACGACACTACAGGACATCTTAGATATGAACATGAAAAAACTGGCTACCCTGGTTTCTGCAGTCGCGCTGAGCGCAACCGTAAGTGCTAACGCGATGGCGAAAGACACCATTGCGCTGGTTATCTCCACGCTGAATAACCCGTTCTTCGTCTCTCTTAAGGACGGCGCGCAGAAAGAAGCCGACAAGCTGGGCTACAACCTGGTGGTGCTGGATTCACAGAACAACCCGGCGAAAGAGCTGGCAAACGTTCAGGACCTGACCGTGCGTGGCACCAAAATCCTGCTGATCAACCCAACCGATTCTGACGCCGTAGGCAACGCCGTGAAGATGGCTAACCAGGCGAACATTCCGGTGATCACTCTGGACCGTCAGGCTTCCAAAGGTGACGTGGTCAGCCACATTGCTTCCGATAACGTGCTGGGCGGTAAAATCGCCGGTGACTACATCGCGAAGAAAGCCGGTGATGGCGCGAAAGTCATTGAACTGCAGGGCATCGCGGGGACGTCTGCGGCGCGTGAACGTGGCGAAGGCTTCCAGCAGGCCGTCGCTGCGCACAAATTTAACGTCCTGGCGAGCCAGCCTGCTGACTTCGACCGCACGAAAGGTCTGAACGTGATGCAGAACCTGCTGACCGCGCATCCTGACGTGCAGGCCGTATTCGCTCAGAACGACGAAATGGCGCTGGGCGCGCTGCGTGCGCTGCAGACCGCAGGTAAATCAGATGTGATGGTCGTCGGATTTGACGGCACGCCGGATGGTGAAAAAGCAGTAAATGATGGCAAACTGGCTGCGACCATCGCTCAGCTGCCAGAGCAGATTGGCGCCACTGGCGTTCAGACTGCTGATAAAGTGCTGAAGGGCGAAAAAGTTCAGGCCAAATATCCTGTTGACCTGAAGCTGGTCATCAAGCAGTAAAAGGCGATTCAGGCAGTCGCTGGCTGCCTGAGGGACACCAAATAAAAGAAAAGTGTGGCATACGCCACCGGGTCACACCGGTGGCGCTCTCAGATGGACAGCTCAACCATGAAAACCGCAGGCAACCTCGTCGTCCTTGGCAGTATCAATGCCGATCACATTCTTAACCTTGAATCTTTCCCGACACCGGGCGAAACCGTCACCGGCAATCAGTACCAGGTGGCGTTCGGCGGTAAAGGCGCAAACCAGGCGGTCGCCGCCGGACGCAGCGGGGCGCATATCGCCTTTATTGCCTGCACGGGCGATGACGACACCGGCGAGCGCGTACGCCATCAGCTGGCAAGCGATAACATCGACATTGCACCGGTGAGCGTCGTTGAAGGGGAATCCACCGGCGTGGCGCTGATTTTCGTTAACGCGGAAGGGGAGAATGTTATCGGTATTCATGCAGGGGCTAACGCCGCGCTGACCCCTGAGCGGGTGGACGCGCAGCGGGAGCGGATCGCCAGTGCCGACGCGCTGCTGATGCAGCTTGAATCGCCGGTAGAAAGCGTAATGGCTGCG
Source organism: Enterobacter sp. V87_3 (assembly GCF_029967835.1). NCBI lineage: Bacteria > Pseudomonadati > Pseudomonadota > Gammaproteobacteria > Enterobacterales > Enterobacteriaceae > Enterobacter > Enterobacter sp. V87_3. The sequence continues at coordinate 277,756 of NZ_JASCAM010000025.1, forward strand.
GCCAAAATTGCGCATGAAAATCATACCTCTGTCGTACTCAACCCTGCGCCTGCCCGTGTATTATCAGACGAACTGCTGGCGCTGGTGGATATCATCACCCCCAACGAAACGGAAGCGGAAAAGTTGACCGGCATTCGCGTTGAAAATGATAATGATGCGGCGCGCGCAGCAAAAGCGCTGCATGATAAAGGCATTGGTACCGTCATTATCACCCTTGGCAGCCGCGGCGTGTGGGCAAGCGTAAACGGCGAAGGCCGCCGCGTGCCGGGCTTTAAGGTTAAAGCGATTGATACCATCGCGGCGGGAGACACCTTCAACGGTGCGCTGGTAACCGCGCTGCTGGAAGGCACGCAAATGGATGACGCGATTCGTTTTGCGCATGCTGCTGCGGCCATCGCGGTAACGCGTAAAGGCGCTCAGCCTTCCGTTCCATGGCGCAAAGAGATCGATGAATTCTTAAGTCAGCAGGGGTAACGCTTGGCCACAATGAAAGATGTCGCCCGCATGGCGGGCGTTTCTACGTCGACGGTCTCCCACGTTATTAATAACGATCGCTTCGTCAGCGAGGCGATTCGGGAAAAAGTCGAAGCGGCGGTAAAAGATCTCAACTATGCGCCCTCGGCGCTGGCGCGCAGCCTCAAGCTCAACCAGACGCGCACTATTGGTATGCTGATCACGGCCAGTACCAACCCTTTCTATTCTGAGCTCGTGCGCGGCGTTGAACGCAGCTGCTTCGAACGCGGCTACAGCCTGGTGCTGTGCAATACCGAAGGCGACGAGCAGCGCATGAACCGTAACCTGGAGACGTTGATGCAAAAACGCGTCGACGGGCTACTGCTGCTGTGCACCGAGACGCACCAGCCGTCGAAAGAGATTATCCAGCGTTATCCGTCCATTCCCACGGTGATGATGGACTGGGCACCGTTCGACGGCACCAGCGATCTGATCCAGGATAACTCCCTGCTGGGGGGCGATATGGCCACTCAGCATCTGATCAACAAAGGCTATACCCGCATCGCCTGCATTACCGGTCCGCTGGATAAAACCCCGGCGCGTTTGCGTCTGGAAGGGTATCTCGCGGCAATGGAGCGGGCGGGGCTTGCCATACCCGATGGCTACCGGATCACCGGTGATTTCGAATTTAATGGCGGCTTCGAGGCAATGCAAACGCTGCTGGCACAAGCGGAGCGCCCGCAGGCGGTATTTATCGGTAACGATGCGATGGCGTTTGGTGCCTATCAGGCGCTTTATCAGGCAGGATTGCGCGTGCCGGACGATATGGCGATCGTTGGCTACGATGACATCGAACTGGCGCGCTACATGACGCCGCCGCTGACCACGATTCATCAGCCAAAGGATGAGCTGGGCGAGCTGGCCATCGATGTCTTAATCCACCGTATGGCGCAGCCCACGCTGCAGCAGCAACGCCTGCAGCTTACTCCTGTTCTGATGGAACGCGGTTCGGTTTAGCCTTCGTTTTGTGGCGCTCTTTAATCAGGTTGCGGCCATCTTTGGGTTTTAGCAGCATAAAGACCAGCGCCGAAACGACGGTAAGTGCGCCCATGGTGATAAAGGTATAGTGGAACTGTTCCACCGTGTTGCTGCCGTCGAAGCCTTCATAAAACCGCAGCACGGCTGCACTTACGGCCACCCCCAGGCTTATCGACAGCTGTTGGGTCACCGCCAGCACGCTGTTGCCGCTGCTCGCGTTCTCGTCAGTCAGATCCGCAAGGGTAATGGTGTTCATTGAGGTGAACTGCGTCGACATCGCCATTCCCAGTACAAAGAGCGGCAGGATCAGCATCCAGACCGGCAGCGCGGCGGATTGCAGCGAGAACTGCGCAATCATCAGCCCGATAAACACCGTCACCCCAACCAGTGTCTTACGATAGCCAAACCAGCGCAGCACCTGCGTGACGGTCGATTTCGCCAGAATCGAGCCCATCGCGGTGGGAGCCATCATGCATCCGGCGATCAGCGCCGGGTAGCCAAAACCGACCTGCAGCATCAGCGGCATTAAAAACGGAACGCATCCAGTGCCCAGACGTGAGGCAATATTCCCTGCGACGCCGACCGAGAAGGTGCGGGTATTAAAGAGGGACAGAGAGATCAGCGGCGTCGGGTGACGACGGGCATGACGTATATAAAGAAGGAACAGCAGAATACCGCTGAGGATGACGGACAGTGCCAGCCATGTCGCGACGATTTTCTCGCCAAACAGTTCCATCCCGCTTGAGAACAGTACCAGGCTCAGGCCAAACAGGAAAAAACCGCCCATGTCGAAGCTGCGCCGTGGCGTGGTGAAGTTCGGCATGTATTTTCGGGCATACAGCAGGCCGGCCACGCCAATCGGAATGTTAATCAGGAAGATCCAGTGCCAGCTCGCCCAGGTGACAAGCACACCGCCGAGTACCGGACCCAGGATGGGGCCGACCAGCCCCGGCATGGTCACGAAGTTAAGGACCGGCAGCAGTTCGCTGCGCGGATAAGCGCGTAGCAATGCCAGACGCGCCACGGGCATCATCATCGCCCCGCCTATCCCCTGAAGGACGCGAAAGATAACCAGCTCCGTCAATGAGGTGGAGAGCGCGCAGGCCAGAGAGCCGAGCGTGAACAGCGTTACCGCCAGCATGAACACTTTACGGGTACCGAAGCGATCGGCCAGCCATCCGCTGACCGGGATCAGCATGGCGACGGTTAAGGTATAGCTAATGATGGCAGACTGCATCGCCAGCGGAGAGCGGTTAAGGCTTTGCGCAATGGCGGGGAGCGCGGTATTAAGGATGGTGGCATCCAGCGCTTGCATAAAGAACGCCATGGCTGCAATCCACGGCAGCCCGGCCATACTGCGCGCTTTTTTCTCTGTCATTTATTTACCTGCTGGTGGTCTGGTGCGGCGAGTAACGTTTGACATGCGCTCAGGGCGCGTGGCCCCTCGCTATCCTGAATGGCATCGACAATGGCCTGATGCATATCGAGCTTCACCACTTCGTTTTGAGTAATCGAGGTGAAGTAGGTGTGGTACACCGAGTGGAATAATGAGGCAAAGGAGGTCAGGAAAGGATTAGCGCTCATCGCGTAAATATGTTCATGCCAGGCCATATCGACTTCTACCCAGCGCTCGCGATTGAAGTGCTTTTTAAGGAAGACCATCTCTTCCATTAAGGTATTGAGCTGCGCTTTTTGCTCCGCAGTGCCGAGCGTGGCGGCAAGAAAACAGGCCTGAGGCTCAAGGCTGCTGCGCATCACCAGAAAATGATCCACGACCTGGTGGAAATTGTCTTCCGTCATCCACCATGACAGAAGCTCTTGATCGAGGAAGTTCCAGTTACTCTGAGGCATAACGCGCGTGCCGATTCGCGGACGGGGGAGAACCATTCCTTTTGCGGTTAACGTTTTCACCGCTTCGCGAACGGCGGTTCGGCTTACGCCAAACTGTTCGCCCAGCTCCATTTCACCCGGCAGGATGCAGCCAGGGGCATATTTGCCCGCTAAGATCAGCTGAGCCAGCTTTTCAGCCAGCACATACGATAAGTTTTTTTGTGCTGCCAGCTGCTGTGCGCTTAAGGGCATCGTTCTTATTCCTTAATTATTCATGCCGGTAATTATGCCATCTGAAGTGTGAATGTGGTTGCAGATACATCAAATAGAACAATTTGTAGCTTGGATTCACCGCTATTGGTGAAAAAAAACACGGTCGAAAACTTTTTTTAAATTTCCTCTTGTCACTTCAGAATAACTCCCTATAATGCGCCTCCACTGACACGGAACAACGGCTTACAGGCCGCCGGGTGAGCGGGGTTCAGCGATGAACGCCGGCAGAGAAAAGCGAAAATAAACGCTTGACTCTGAATGAGGAAAACGTATTATACGGGACCTCGCAACGGTGAGCGAAAGCCGCGTTGCACTGCTCTTTAACAATTTATCAGA